>JBCCFC010000033.1:0-23016 GCA_039029935.1 Chloroflexota bacterium | reverse complement strand
TGAGTTTGGGTCAACAATTCACGAATACGCCTACGAATTAACGCCAATGCACTTTCTTGACTTTCAGCTCGGACAGATTCATCGGGTCACAGCACAGGTCTAGCAATAAAATTATTGTACCCTTGCTGTTGTATCACAACATCAAATGTCATCTTAAATACTCCTTATTGATTTGTAGAACAGGTTTTAGATCTTTCCAAACTGATTCGATTCACGTTTGGAGCATAGTGTTACACCATGATTGACGAGAGTAAGCCTCGGTTATGACAGTTCAGTTGACTATTCACCTAACTGACTCAACTCATATTCAGTTATTGGTCCTATGGCTTCAGCCATAATTGGGTCTTTAAAAATTTCGATAAGTTGGTTTGTCATTTGACTGTCCATCACACCGATTTTTCTAATCGCCCCCGCAACTTTTTTGTCATCTGCCCCGTCGACCTTCGTCATCTCTGCTTCGATGATACTTAATTGGTCTTTTGCCTTTTTACGTTGCTTTTTATCTGTCAGATGCTCTTTAACAAAGGCGAATAGCTCTGCCAGCAATTTCTCTATGGTTGTTGATTCCTCTATAGAACGTGTCCCCGTATTAATATTCTGACGGATATTTGATCCAACAGCGACACCTGTACTGTTGGATATATTGCCAACGTTAATTTCGCTCATTTGGGATGGCCCCTTTCTTTTTATGCTTGAATAAATTGAAGATTGCTGGGCTTGGCACCCAGTCTATTGTCGGAAACGTGCTTTATCACGTACTGTATATCTTACCATTAATCTATGCAAAAATAGTATGGTGCATCTCAATCAAATGCATCTAGCGGTTACATGCATAGGACAAAAGTATTCGTCGGGTCTGTGTTGGGCAGGACTTCCCGGAGTGTACTATTAGAGCACGGAATGGCGCAGATTAGGTACGAGATGGTTGACATGTCCATTTACATGCGTAAGCATAAGCGATCATCTGAAAACCAAATTTCTCCAAAATAGGGCGGCTCATCGGGCTGGCATCGACAGTAAGATAGCGCACCTGACGTGCTTTGGCCTCCTGTGCGCGTATCGCTAAGAGTGCTGTGTAGAGTCCTTGCTGGCGAAATCGTCTGACGGTTGCGCCACCCCACAAGCTGGCAAATTGACTTTGTTGAGGAAAATAAGTCCAAGCCGCACTGGCGGGTTGGTCATCGACATACGCGACATAGACGCTCATCTGATCTGGGTACTGGCGAAGTACACTGTCTAAGTAATCGACCACCCAAGATGCATCCTCGTCCCAAACTCGTTCTTCAACGGTTTGGACATCAATGAGTTTTTCTGGCTCAGTAATCTGCTGAATGTCATGACGAATGGGTTGCCAGAGTCTACTGGGGGCGTCATCCAAATCAAGCACCATGATCGCATCAGCTTCTTCAACCACAAAACCAACGGCATCCAATCGCTCCTTCAAATCTGGCGGTGTGTCATAATCATAGACTTTCCATTCAAAGCTCTGCTCAATGCTTTCAAAATAGGCTACTTGTTCACAGATGCTTGCCTCCGCATTGGCTTCGGTCAACTGGCTATAGATGACTGTTCCTTCGCCCTCGCCGGATGTGTCAATATGCCGCACGACATCGGGCGTGACTTCTCTACGAGTATCGGGATAGGTCACATCGATTCGTTGATCCTGGATGTATAGTGAAATGAGTTGCGATTTGTCCATTCACTCCCCTTACTGCTGATTCTGGGGCAAGCCATCCCCAATCTCATAATAGTCGCCCTTGTCCGCCACAAAAATATGCATCTTGAGTGCGGTGTCTGTCGGCTGGTCAATTGCACCCATAGCAATGGCGATTTCTTCTTTTTCGATTGGGTCCCAAAAGAGGAAGGAACCGCATGTAGCGCAAAACCCCCGTCGTACCTTTTCGGATGCATGGAACCACGTCAGATTATCCGAGCCATGAATGGTCACAGTATCTTGTGGCACGTCAACGGACGCCCAGTAATGTCCCGACTGTTTGCGACATTGTGAACAATGACAGGCGTTCGGCTGAGGCTGCGGCCCTGTGACTTCAAAACTAACTGCCCCACAAAGACATGATCCTTTGTGCATGTATCCTCCTAACAGCATAGCAATATCATGATTGATAAACTATAGAATAAACGATAGACTTCTAAAAATGCAAAGCTAATGCATCGTTGTAATTGATAAAATTTTACCGAAACCCATCCCGTTTAATCGACGTTTATACAAAACACCGCAGTCTTACACTTCATGGCTTCTTAGTTATTTTAACGTATAGGATTGGGCATGGAATAACTTGTCCATTTGGGCAGACCCGCACAAGGCAGGCTCACGAAACGGATTTAAGTTAAAAAATTGCCAGTCCTTATTTTCAAGGGGATATGACATGTTAACAGACCTTCAGACGCGCAAATTCACAAGAATGTTTCATATGTTTGATGTAGATGGCAATGGATTTGTTGAGGAAGTGGATTATTTGCAAGCAGTTCAGAATTTAAAAGAGTTGTATGGCGTTGCAGAAGATTCAGACGAATATCATCAACTCTATCAAGGTCAAATGGGAATATGGCAATTTGTCTGTGGCATTGCCGATAAAGACCTTGATAACCGAGTGACTCTTAACGAGTTTCTCGAAGGGTATGATTTCTTCATTCAAGATGAAGAGGCTATGAACAGTCTGTTGATGGGTATGACAGAGACAATGCTCACATTATCAGACACAAATGGCGATGGTAAGCTTGACGTATCGGGGTATATTGGGAATCTTGTCGCATTCAATATCTCGGAGGATGAGGCAAGAGAGACGTTTAATCGTCTTGATCGTGACCAAGATGGTTACCTAACACGGGATGAGCTAACACAGGCTGTCAAAGAATTCTTTACGAGCAACGAGCCTGATTCACCGGGGAATTGGTTATTAGGGGCCTATTAAAGGGAGAGCCATAGGTCGGTCATCGGTGTTGATACCCACTACACGGGAACGACTATTCACTTCAGGGCTGGCGTTTCAAATAACTTTGAATATTGTGTAAACCTATGCTATTTTATTGAACAGGAAAGTAGAAACCAGCAAGACAGATTGGTAATCTGTGACGCAGGTAGCCAACCTATGATACTTTCCTTTATCCAGAAAACCATATTTATAAAAGGAGTTGTTATGAGCGGTAAGCACAATGAACGCGAATGGCCTTGGTCGGATGAACTGGATGCTAAGATTGCAGCCCCTGATTCTCACGAAATTCTGCTAGAGAACGAACAAGTACGGGTTGCCCGTGTTGTCATCCCACCGGGTCATCGCGAGCCGCCCCATACCCATCGCTGGGTCAGTGTGATGATTACGGATGGTCCTGCTCGCATTCGATATTACGGTGAGGATGGCGAGCTTGCGTTTGAAAGCGAGCCTGACATGGATTACACACCGAAAAAGCCTCGCTGGATGGACGCCGAAGGACTGCATAGTGTTGAAAATATTGACACAAAACCATACCAAGCATATCGTATCGAGTTGAAAAACGGGAAAGGCTAACGTACAGGTTGTCTATCTGGTAGACGGCAACAAATAGACAACCTGTTCAATACTATCCATAAGGTTGGAACTTAGATGTGCATATCCCCGTCTTTTTTATTGAATAGGAAAGTAAAAACCAGTATCACAGATAACCAATCTGTGACGCAGGTAGCCGACCTGCGATACTATCCTTTTTTATCAAGTAACTTCTTTTGAACCAGCGATCTAAACACCACAATCAACATTGGCATCAACAAGAAATAGTACATTGACCATTGCGGATCGTCCAGCTATATCATAATGGAGGAGCAGTCGATGTTAAGCGATTTTCAAACCAAAAAGTTTACCAAACATTTTAATTTACGTGATATTAACAAGAATGGCTATGTGGAACTGGCTGACTATGAGCAGTACACACAAAATGTCGCACAGTTGGCGGGATGGACAGAGGACTCCCCACGTTATGCGCACATGAAGCAGGTTCACAACGATGTATGGCAATTCTTCTGGTTGCCAGCCGACAGCGATGGTGATGGTAAGGTGACATTGGAGGAGCATCTGGGGATGATGGCTGCGCTGGTTGCACGCAGCAGTGAACCAGCCGTCCTTGAATCCTCCAAACAGCATAGCGACGCCTTGTTTCAAGCCTTTGATTTTGATGGTGACGGTCAGATATCGGCCGATGAACACCGCATGTTTTTGCAGGCCGCAGGTGTTAAACCATCCGAGGCCAACGAGGTTTTTGTGGCACTGGATACCGACCATGATGGCTGTCTCTCAAAAGATGAATTTGCGGATCACCATTGGCACTTTTTCACAGGGGACGATCAAGCATCACCTAGTAAGGGATTTTATGGCCCATTGGCATAGGTCTTGTTTAGAGTAACAAATCCCCGTTCAGTTAGCACACCTCGTGCGGATTGGACCTACGGGTCTGATCTGCACGAGGTATGCTAAGGAATGGCAATTAAATAACGTACCTATTTGGAGCAGACCCGCACGGCGCGTGCTGACTGAACGTGTGTATGTTAAATAATCGCTATTCCTAACTGAACAAGATAAATATTACCTACCGATGCCCCATGATCTTATACTTAAGCCGCCTCTTTGAACAGAGACGGGAAGTGCCGTAACGGATCCCCTGGCTCACGCAGGAGAATTTGCTGGCGGGGTGTCAGTTCAACCTCCGTCGGCATCTCGACGCGTTTGGATGTCCAGACCATGTGCGAGACACAGTATTTGTACAACAATGTACGTCGTTCATGTGCAGCGGTCCAAGGGGCTGTGCCATGTGTCAGGGCTTCGCTAAAGAGAATCACCGAGCCTGCGGGCATTTCGGGAATGATGACATGTGGTGATGATTCATGTGCCTTTTGGATGACTTGCGGTATTTTGTAATTGCTCTTGTGGCTACCTGGGATGCAGCAAAAACCACCATGCTCTGGTCCCGCATCCGCCAACGCCCATGCAACCACGATGAACCCTTCATGCACCTGGTTGGTGCGGAATGCATAATATTCACCGGACTTTGCACCAGAATTGGGTGCCGATGCACCGTAGTCAGAATGCAAACCACTGTAGCGCATCCCTTGATGCATATACATGCCATAAAGCCGATCCAGCCGAAACGCATCACCCAACCGGAAACGTAGAACGGGCATAATGGATGGGTGATCCAAGAGATCGCAGAATGGTTTACCCCAATTGAGAAAACCAGAGCCAACGGGCCTCTGTGCATCACCACTATTCTGATGGTTCAACAGCGATGCTTGCAGTGTTGGTGCGCTGCCAAAGCGTGGCGACTTCTCCGGTGCAGGTAAGTTTTGGTCGTCGATCAATTGGTTTAGGGTTGCCACCTCTTCTGGCGTTAAAGCATTTTCGATAACCAAATAGCCATTTAAATCAAAAAGATATTGTTGTAGTTCAAGATTACTCATGTACTGTTTCTCCTTCGTATCTATTCAAAACCGTCAGAAATCTCTACTCAATCGCAATATTTACCACCCAAGCATTCCATACATGCCCCAAATTATTTGATTTGAGCAAAAATTCGTTTCGACCTTTCTTTAACTGAATCGGAATGCGCACTGTCTCAAACTGGCCTTCGCTTTGCAACGTCGTTATCTTCTCGCCGTTGACCCACAGAATGAACCAATCATCATACGAAACACGCAACACAGCCTCCTGCGCCTCGTCACAATCAAATGTACTGCCCGCATACATGGCGCGGTTGGTGAAATGACCCGCATGTAAGTCGGGGTCAATGCCAGAGAAGCGCAGGTCAAGCCAACCTCGGTTGGCGGGAACCGTGCGGATGAAGTGTTCTTGGTCCACAAAATGGGTGACCCACTGGTCAAGCGGAATAGACTCGACATCTTCGGTTGCGTTGAATGCGTCCCAATCATCGCCATTTTCATAGAAGCCCGTCACCAGCCATTCATCTGGCGTCGCAACGGGAGCCGCTTCCGTGTCTGGGATACGGTAGTAGTAGGCGACGGTTTCAATCTCATCATCACGCGAGCCGCACTGGAACGAAATTGACGATTCAAAGGCGATGGGGTCGGGACCAAAGAAGCGGTAAATGACGCCATCTTGATCGCAGCGACTACTCCATTTGTGGTAAGGTGAGCCGTGCCAGCGAGATTGGTGGATGTGGAATCCCCACGAGAAGCCAAAGTCGTCCTCCATATTTGTCCCACGAATCACATTGGGATCGTTCTCACCATCAATCAGGATGGACATACCACCTGTGTGGTAGATCATGTCCGTATAGTTGCGCTGCCGCGAACCAAGGACAATGCCTGCCATAAAGCCCGTGCCATCAACATCGGCCATCTGATAGGCACTGTTACGCGGTGGGGCAGGCATATAGCGGTGATGCTCGGCAT
The DNA here is from genome assembly GCA_039029935.1 of Chloroflexota bacterium. Classification (GTDB taxonomy): domain Bacteria; phylum Chloroflexota; class Anaerolineae; order Caldilineales; family Caldilineaceae. Next base: position 16,619 of record JBCCFC010000033.1, on the reverse strand, counting down.
GAAAGCGGAAGGGCGTCAACAACGCATCGTCCTCATACTCATGCCAATCGACCATCGTGCAGACGCTACCGTGCAAGCCTGCCGTGCGGCCATCCGGTGGGCTATCCACATAGAGCCGAATGCGGCACGACCGGCTAAAGGGGATGGGTAGCCAGAGGTTGTAGCCAGGGTTGCCCGGCATACCTGGTGTCTCATAGTTGGGCATGACAGTGTAGGCAGCGTTGTCTACATAGTAAGGCGTCCAGTCGTGCATGATGCCAAAGAAGGGTTTGAGCGGCATGTTGACCTGTGGCGTTTCCGCTCCATCAACCGTGATCTCGATGCGTCGACCTTCGGCAAAGAGAAACCAAATGTGGCGGATGCACCCACACCCTTCCATGTCAAAGATATCGACATAATAAGGTTCAAGGTCTGTTCTAGGGACAGTGGCTGTGTTGGTCCGCCGCGATTTAAACTTCATCGGTAGTTGAATCATGGGCATGGCCGGGTCTTGCATGGTTTGGTGTGATAGATTCATTGGTATAGTCTCCTCTGCTAAAGCCATTGTCAAATCGTTGTGGGTCATAGTATCATGCTGCTAGTGGATCGTCAAGCGTTGGAAAAATATGTAGGAAATATCAAATACTTGACTTTTTTATTATACGATGCTAGATTAAGTCATCACATTTGTTACTATCTCGCCAAACCAAGGATATAGCCATGAATGAACAGACATCTAGGCCGGAACCAATGGTCAGTGAAGCGGACGCCGATGCTCAGACGGATGTAGATTTGCATCCTCAGCCAGAATCTCAACCGGAGGCTGAGTCACAACCGCATGAGGGCGTGCCATCGCCTGATATGGCATCCGATTCGACACAACAAACAGAGATGACGCCTGAGCAAGCATCGAAGAATAAACCACAGGAATATACTGTTGATGACTATATTCAAGCATATATGGAGCGGCTAGCCAATCATGCCAAACAACTCTATCGTCACCGACCGATTAGTGACGCAGCACTGCGGGCGTTTTGGGCAAGGCCACGCCATCGCTTTGTCAAACGCTATCGTCGCTGGCGTCAAGAAGAATGGCATGAAGTTCATGATGATAACTTAATTGAGCATTTGGACGCCATCTATGATGACACAACGTTGATTTTGTCCGGTGATGATGATGATGCGGTTCCTTCCACTATTTCTATGCCAATATTTGTATTGCATATGTTGGATTTGTTAGAGCTTCGCCCCGGTCATCGAGTCTTTGAGTTGGGTGCGGGCAGCGGCTGGAATGCGGCGTTGATTGGGCATCTGGTCAGCCATGAGATACGGGCAGATGAGAATGGTGATAGCGTTCCCGCCGATATGCCTGGTGAGGTCTATAGCATTGAGATACTCCCTGAAGTGGCGCAACAGGCCAGAGCCAATATCGAAGAGCTAGGACTGGAGAATGTCCACATCATTGAGGCTGACGGTGGGTTGGGCTATCCCGAAGGAGGGCCTTATGATCGCGCCATTTTTGCTGCAGCGAGCCATGATCTCCATCGCTCATTTTATACACAAATTAAGGAGCATGGTCTGCTGCTGATTATCCTCCGCAACCGTGCAGGTGGCGATCACCTCTTTATTCTCCGCAAAGTAGATGATCACTTTGAGTCGGTTCTCTCCTCAACCGCCAAGTTTGTCCCTGTCACAGGCAAACATGGCATGTCAAAGTTGGACCCACTGGTGTTTGAAGATTTGCCAGAATGGAAAAAGCTGCGTCACAAGCTGGTCGCGCGCCGTCGTTTCTGGTGGGGTGGGGCGGATTTGGATGGATATACATGGCAGACCGCTGGATTTGGTTCCTTTTTAAGCATCACCGAACCTTGGTTTCAACCCTTTAAGAAATCAACTGGCTCCGAAGTTTATTTTGGGCTATGGGATCGCGTGGGCGAATCGTTGGTGATTGCACGTGATAATTATCTCTATATCTATGGCAGCCGCGTAGCCGAAGAGCGACTGATGACAAACATCAACCGCTGGGTGAAACTAGGGATGCCCGGCGCAGCAAATTTTCAGTTAAACGTGTATCCTGTAGATGTGCCTGTGGACGTAGGTACAAATGAGTGGTTGGTAATGCGGCAAGAGTCGCAGTTTTTGTGGAAATTATGCGAGTAGTGGATCGGCAACCAGTAGGTCGGTAGGTCGGTAATCTGTAACCGAATACCGACTCACCGACTACTGGTCTACCGACCTACTCACCTGGCAGCGTCGTATCCGCCTGACTCATCTCAATAACCGAGAAGATACCGCCCTGGGGGTCACGAACAACGGAAATTGTGCCGACTCCACCCGCTGGGAATGGTGGGACAACGACACTGCCACCCGCTTCGGTGATTTGGGCAACAGTGGCAGCACAATCTTCGACAGCAATATAGATACCCCAGTTGGCTGGAACTGGCCCCATATCCTCGCCAATTTGCATCATGCCACCATTGGCGCGACCATTGTTCATCCACGCAGTGTACCCTTGCGCATCTGTTTCCGACGTCCAGCCAAACAGCGTTGTATAGAATGACTTAGCGGCCTCGGTATCATGCGTCTGTAACTCATTCCAGCCCATTGTATTGGGCACATTAAAGATACCCGCCCCTTTGTGCATCTTGGCCTGCCATAGAGAAACATATGCATCGGTTGGGTCTTTAATCAATGCCATACGCCCCGCATCCATCACATCCATTGCTGGCATCATCACTGTCGCACCCAATTCAGCCGCTTTGGCGGTCGCCGCCTCAACATCATCCACGGTAATATACGAGTTCCAGTGTGGTGGAACGCCCTGCTCTTTTTCACCATCTGTCATTTCACTCAACGCAACCACATCGATACCATCCTGCTGCAACATGGTGTACACACCGCCGCCAGGGATTGGATTATCAACCACTTCCCATCCAAAAACGCCTGTGTAAAACGCTTTGGCGGCTTCACCATCTGTTGTACGTAAATCAGCCCATGAAAATGTACCATGTGGATATGAATTTGTGTTAGACATGTTTTGTTCCTTTTGAAAGTTTTATATACAAACTTTTGTGATATGATATAGGTTAAAGGCAAAATATACCCATGCGAAAACATTTGTTCTCACCTGCGATTATGATACCCTACCTTTGGCCGCTTGTCAATAGGAAGAATGCAAAAAATAACAAATTGGCTGCGAGTCATTCCTGCACGTAGTACGCTTTTATATCAAATTATTTTCAATTCACAACAGAGAGCATAAGGAGAAAATCATCAAATGACGATTCAGGTTCGCACAGCGGTTCCAGATGACGCCGAGGGAGTTGTTGCCGTCTTTAACCCCATCATTGAGACGGGGTTATACACAATTTTCGACACGCCTTTCACGGTTGAGGAAGAACGAGCGTTTATTGAAGGCTTCCATCCGCGTGGCGTCTTTCATGTTGCCGTGAACACAGAAACGCAGCAAATTGTTGGCTTCCAGTCAATGGAGCCCTTTGCTGCTTATACTGGTGCTCTTGCACATGTCGGCACAATCGGCACATTTGTTGATTTGAACCAGCGGAGACAGGGCATTGCCGCAGCACTTTTTGCAGCAACATTTGAAGCGGCCAAGCAGAGAGGGTTTGAGAAGCTTTTCACCTTTATTCGAGCGGATAACATCACCGCGCTGACTGTTTATATGAGTCGTGGCTTTCGCATCATTGGCACAGCCCAACGGCAGGCGAAGATTCATGGTCAGTATGTCGATGAGATTCTAGTGGAGAAATTTTTGTAAATGGTACAGATTCATTTGATACGGCATGGGAAGCGTGAGCGGCGACTTGTCACCGACCCTTCATTGACGGATGACGGACGAGTGGAGGCAAGGTTGGTGGCTGATGCGTTGGTTGATATGAAGATCGCGGCAGTGTTTAGCAGCCCGTTGGCGCGCGCAAAGGAGACGGCTGAGATACTTGCGGTGCGGTTAAAATTGGATGTTGTTGAAGATGTGCGGTTACGTGAACGCATGAATTGGGGTGATGTTATAGGACAGTCGTTTGACGACTTTGTAGCAATGTGGGATCGCTGTAGCCATGACCGTGACTATCGACCCGTGGGTGCTGATTCAAGCCGCGATGCGGGGAAACGGATAGAGGCGTTTGTTGCCCGCTGTGATGCACAGGAATTTGACGGTGATGTTGTCGCTGTGGCGCATGGCGGCATTATTGCTGACTTTTTACTCAACGTGTTTTCGGCTGATGCGTTAGCGCAGGTGCGCCCTGAATTTTGCGAGAATCCCTATAGCGGCGACATCATGCGTGAGTGTTCGATAACGACGGTGACGTATAATGAAGGCGACTATCGAATTGAAGCAATCGGACAGGCTGCGTATTGGATGGGTTGATCCTATGATAATTTACATAAATGTTTGTGGCACTGGACACTGATACCGATCTGTCAAGAAGTTTCCATGCTCATCATACACTTCTTGCAAATGCCCATTTAAATCATATATCGCAAGCGCGCGACCATCTACCCATCCGACTTTATGATGTTCAACTGTTTCAACCATATACCAAGTACAGGCTCTATTTGCCCCTTCAAGAATGACTCGATCATTTTGCTTCAACTGCACATCATTTCTTATAGGCGCTCTATTACTAGAATCGTAATGCATAGATAGGGTGGAGACCTTAACTATGGCTTCAAGGCTGAGAGCTATTGGAGTGCTACTCGGGGGTATTGGTGTTGGACTAGGAATATTTGTATTGGTTGGCGGGGGTAAATTTGTTGGTGTCCCAGTGAGTATAGGTGTGAATGTTGGTGTTGACGTAGGCGGAATAGGTGTGAATGTCGGTGTTGGTGTCGGCGGCTCAGGCGTTGTATCGCTCATACTGAGGCTTGATTGAGGGCATTGTTTGCCCATACCCACCATCAATGTCGCCGAGTCAAATTCATATCCGATACTATCAATTGAATCGACATAAATCTCAACTTGAAGGAGGTGATGATCGGGTTCTTGAATGACTAAGGAGGTTTCAATGCAAGACCACTCGGTGTTGTTTACAATAAATCGTTGCTCGCTTTTTTCTTTTATACTCCCCAGTGCCCATAAGGTTAAGGTCCCTGTTCGATGCGAACCATCAGGTGAGCGCACCCAAATAACGGCGGTATAGGCATCCCCCGAAGCTGGCTCGTCAACGACTTGCTGATAGAATGAGATACATCTGGCCTGGTTCTTTTGGATAGCGATATACTGTTGTCCTGAAAATGCTGTTTGATTTTGTTGGATAACCAGACTACACGCCTCATCGAGTTGCCACGGCGAAATCACATCCTCTTCTTCAAAACTGTCATTGTTTAAGAGATTCTGTTTTTGTGGACAGACATTTGCACTTCCTTTTTGCAGAAGAACTTCGTCTATATGGACTTCACTGCCGGCAGAGGTTTCTAGAAATATTTCTGACCGGAGAGTATGATGTCCATCTTGTTCGATAGTCAATGAGGTTTCAACACAATCCCACTCAGATGATCCCATAATGACACGTTGCCCATTGGACTCATTTTCGCCGCCAAGAGCACTTAGTGCAAGGGTCAATGCATTGGGTTTGTCGTTGGGGGCGCGTACCCATGCACTCAGATGATATGTGTCCCCTTGCGTTAGCTCTGGCCTACCATCATAATAGAGTGAACGACAGCCCGCCGTGCGGTTCAGGACAAGCGAGTGGTTTCCAGCATAAGCATCAATACCCGCCTTCACCTCATAAGCACAGGGCTGCTCGATCCAATGCCAAAATGTCAGACGAGGGTCGAGTTCAAATCCACCGTCGTAGAGGGTTGCTGGTTCTGGTGGACAATTGTTCCCTTTGCCGATGTGAAATGCAGGCTGGTCCAGATAATAGACCGATGACAATACATCTCGATCTACGTAAATACTCGGACGAATCATATCATTGCCGTCATCCTCAATCGTAACGGAGGCTTCTACACAGGACCATTCCTGACCATTGACCTGAAATGACTGTGAACCGGATTGCCCGACACCACTCAAGGCCAGAGGATGCTTCCCCGGCCAAAGAACAATTGCTCCTGTTAGCGGACGCTGATCTGGCGAACGAACCCAGATACTAAACTGGTATGTCTCACCAACGACAAGATCAAGCCCAATGTCGGCATGAATGCCAAAACAGTCTGTTGTTTGGTTTGTTAAAGAAAGATATCGTTGCCCCTCTTTGGCTCCTCGACTATCATTGATAATTTCGACATCACAACCGCCATTGCGCATCTGCCAGATATCGAGGATCTCATCATGTTCGAACCCATCCAACACCCGTCCCCTATCTTCAATTGGCGGAAAGCTACGCATAAAACGATAAACTCGTTGTACCAAGCTGATGATGGGTGGTATCTCTGAGCTTCTATCCAGCAACCCTACCTCTAGTACACCTAAAACCGCGATGATGATGACAATCCCTGCAACCCATTGTATTGTGCGCTTGTACCTCGTTTGCAGAAATGAACGAATACGATGTTTTTTTGTTGGATGATCAACATCATCTGGCTGGCTAAACGAAAATTCTGCATGATACATCTCCCGCTTTAGGGTATGGATTTGATTTTGCTCAAATTGAATTTCTTCGAGTAACTCAGCACTATTTTTATCTTCACCCGATTCTACAGACGCTTCTAGTGAGTCTAAATTGTTTTGATGCCGCTCGATTGCTGCCCTGTATAGATGTAGAATCTTTTCTTGCGTTGTCTTTACTTCTTTTTGTGCTGAATCTAGCTGATTGATAAGGCGCAATGGCGTTTCACCACGACCATACTCTGATGATTGGCCAAGGAGAATTGTGACGTTTTTTTTATACCTCTCAAGTAGGTGGTAATAGGCTTGTAGCTCTTCTTGAAGCGTATTTGGCTGCTCAAACATATCAATTCAGTACAAAATTGTTTTCAAAGTATACTGCATGAGGGCATAGCTTGTGTTCACCTCCCGAAGGTCCAACGTCATGGCAAGGCTCACTTTATGCCCTCATGCAGTATAAGGTGAGTACTATACTTCCAATAGAATCTAAATCATCCCCTGCTCTTCCAAGAAGGTAACGATCCGTGCTGCACTCTCCTGCACAGTTTCCTGATCCGTACGAATCTCCAAGTCTGGATTCTCTGGTGCTTCAAATGGATCCGAAATGCCCGTGAAATTAGGAATTTTGCCGGCCCGTGCCAACTTATACAACCCCTTGACATCACGCTCTTCCACAACGGCCAGCGGCGCGTTGATATAGACCTCAAAGAAGTTGGTTGTGTTCTCACGTACATAGTCGCGCACCGATTGGTAGGGCGAGATAAACGAGCAGACACAGCCGATACCATTGCGCGAGAGCAGTTTTGCCACAAAGGTGACACGCTCGATATTCTTGCGGCGATCTTCTGCGCTAAAGCCCAAGTCACTGGTTAAGCTCTCGCGCACCACATCACCATCTAGGCGCTCAATTTTAATGCCACGTTCTTCCAATTGCGGAATCAATTCTAGTGCAATGGTCGTTTTACCTGCACCAGAAAGACCCGTCATCCAAAGAACAAATCCTTTTTGTTCCATAATAATTTTTATTGCCTTTTATTTTTAGCACTTACGCAGTTGAGCAATTAATTTTACTGGTAGTTCGTAATGGCTTGATATATCAAGCCATTACGACTGCGTATGCCCTCATTGTTATCGTTTTATTTTACAAATCCAACACCCATCAAATATCCTAATATCTGACGAGCATTCAATTCCGGTGTATTGTAGGCAGAATCGAGCCGCAACTCTGGATTCTGCGGTGCTTCATAGGGGTCGCTGACGCCTGTAAAGTTTTCGATCTCACCCCGTCGCGCCTGCGCATACAGCCCTTTGGTGTCGCGCTGTTCGCAAACCTCAATGGGACAATCCATAAAGATTTCCACATACTGTTCGTTGCCCATCATGCCCCGAACTTGGTTGCGTGTCGAACGATAGGGGCTGACGGCGGCGCAGATGACCAACCCACCATGTCGTACAATCTCCGAGGCCACAAAGCCCATGCGCATCACGTTGCGGTCCCGATCCTCTTTGCTAAAGCCCAGACCTTCTGAGAAATGAGTACGCACGACATCACCATCCAGTAGTGTCACCGTGCGGCCATACTCCTGCAACAGGGTTGTCAAAACCGATGCTGTGGATGATTTGCCAGAGCCACTCAAACCCGTAAACCAGAGACAAAGCCCTTGTTTGTGTCTGGGTGGATATGATTCGGCCAGAATCTGTGCTACTTCAGGGCGTGTAAACCACGTAGGCAATTGCTCGCCCTTCTGGAGGTATTCCTCACGCACCTGTGTGCCTGAAATACTGGCTGTGTTGGCCTCTGGTGGTAGTTTATCAATTTCTTCATAGCGACTTTCGTCGGGGAGATAGACCAACATGCGGAACGGAACCATCTTCACGCCAATTTCATCGCTATACTGGATGACCACATCTTGGGCATCATATGGCCCATAGAATGGCTCACCATTAGAGTCATTGCCAGGTCCCGCATGGTCGCGCCCAATGATGATATGGTTGGCCCCATAGTTGCGACGGATGATGGCGTGCCACAATGCCTCACGTGGGCCTGCCATACGCATCGCCAGTGGTAATAATGAGAGTAAAATGCGGTTTGGATCATAATAGCGGCTGGTCAATGCCTTATAGGTGCGCACACGTGTGTAGTGGTCAACATCGCCAGGCTTGGTCATACCGACCACTGGATGCAGCAGCAACGCACCGTCAATGGACTCAGACGCACGTTTGGTGAGTTCCTCATGGACACGATGCAGTGGGTTGCGTGTTTGGAAAGCCACAATGTTCTCATAGCCCATCGTTTCAAGCTGCGCACGGGTTTGGCTTGGTGTCAAGCGTTCACCCTTGAAATCATAGTGGGGGGGCAACTGTAACACACGCAAAGGACCACTGATAAAGTGGCTACCCCAACTATGCATTTCGGCCACCAATGGATGACGTAGGTCATTTTTACCAAAGACCTTGGTTGCCATCTCCTCTAAGTTCCACGCATATTTTTCCTCGACTGTCATGACCGCCAAAATATTATTATTGGCGTCGCGCAGGGCAATCTCCATCCCAACCTCAATGCCATCTTCATCGCTCACAGGCATCACAATCGGCATTGGGAAAATATATCCTTGCCCCTGCTCCTGTCCCGCACGTGCAGTTAGACGCATGTCATCCATGACACTTTGCAAGTCAGCCTGCCCCATAAAGCGATCCAAGGGCGAAAACGCACCAATTGCCAATAATTCAAGATCACAGCTAACCCGTGCGCTTAGGCGTAAAGACGGCAAATCTTTTGCATTCGCCAATGTATCTGCCACTTCATCCGCAGATACCATCAAATCCACCAGCACCCCACCATAGGGCGTGATTAAATTGACGGATGCTGGCCCTGTATGTGTTTCAGACATATCCGAAAAACTCCTTTGTATAGTTGATAGTTGACAGTTGATAGCTGACAGTTGACAGTTGATTTTTCACTATCAACTATCAACTATTAACTATCAACTCTCTATGCTACAATAATAAAACAAAATTCATTTTTAGACGAATCAACTATGAAAACGGTGAATGTATCATGTCAACCAACGAAATCTGTTTTATGACAGCCAAACAGCTTGTCAAGAGTATTCAATCCAAAACACTTTCTGTCACCGAGGTGATGGATGCACATTTGGCTCAAATTGAGCGCATCAACCCCAACGTGAATGCCATCGTCACGCTGGTGGCAGAGCAGGCACGTGTGCAAGCCAAGGCAACCGATGATGCACTGGCAAAAGGCGAAGAGGTCGGTCCGCTGATGGGGTTGCCCATTGCACACAAGGACCTGGCCTTGACCAAGGGGATCCGCACGACCTCTGGCTCACCCATCTTTGCTGACTTTGTGCCGGATCAAGATGCGTTGATTGTCCATCGGCTCAAGCAAGCGGGTGCAATCACAATCGGCAAAACCAATGTGCCAGAATTTGGTGCGGGGTCCCAGACCTTTAATCCGGTCTTTGGTGCAACCGTCAACCCGTATGATACCAGCAAAACTTGCGGTGGTAGCAGCGGGGGGGCAGCCGTTGCGTTGGCATGTGGTATGCAACCTCTTGCCGACGGGAGCGATATGGGTGGATCGTTGCGTAATCCGGCCAACTTTTGCAATGTTGTCGGCTTTCGCCCCTCATTAGGCCGTGTTCCCTCATGGCCCTCGCTTGTCGGCTGGTCATCGGTCAGCACGGATGGGCCTATGGCGCGTACAGTGGAAGATGTTGCGTTGATGTGTAGTGCTATCTTTGGTCCACATATCAATGCGCCAAGATCGCTCCGAGAATCGGGGCAGGCTTTCACCCAATCATTGGATCGCGATTTCAAGGGAACAAAAATCGCTTGGAGCCATGATCTTGGCGATTTCCCAGTAGACCCACGTATTACGACAACTATTGACGCACAACGACCTGTCTTTGGCGATATCGGCTGTGTGGTTGTTGATGCGCATCCTGATATGACTGATGCCGACGAGGTCTTTAAGGTGCTGCGAGCCTTCCAATTTGAAATTTCAATGGGTGCGCTATTGGATGAACATCGTGATAAGATGAAGGATACAGTCATCTGGAATATAGAGATGGGCAAGAATCTCACAGGTCCGCAGATTGGTCAGGTAGAGGTAAAACGTACGGCCATGTATGCACGCTTTGCTCAGTTTATGGAGGAATACGAATTCTTAATTCTGCCTGTCAGCCAAGTGCCACCCTTTGATGTCACACAGCCATACATCACAGACATTGCCGGTGTTGAGATGGAGACCTATATTGACTGGATGAAATCCTGCTACTACATCACGGTGACAGGACATCCGGCCATTTCTGTTCCGTGCGGTTTCACTGAAGAGGGGCTACCTGTTGGTGTACAAATTGTCGGTCGCCGCAACGACGACATTGGTGTCCTCCAGTTGGCCCATGCCTTTGAGCAAGCGACGGAATTTTGGAAGCAACGACCAGCGATGAGTAAATAGTGATGAGTGAACAGTGAACAGTGAACAGTGAACAGTGAACAGTGATGAGTGAACAGTGAACAGTGATTAGCGAACAATCAACTTTCAACTTTCAACTTTCAACTTTCAACTCTTCAACTTTCAACTTTCAACTCTTTAACTCTTCAACTTTGCCATAAAAATCGAAAGGAATAATTGATGACGACATGTCTAGTGACGGGGGCGGCTGGGTTTGTTGGCTCCAATTTGTGTGAGACGTTGTTGGCTGATGGGCATAGGGTGATTGGGGTGGATGCCTTTATTCCCTATTATCCTCGGCCACTCAAAGAGGCGAATTTGGAACGGTTTCAGGACCATGCGAACTTTACATTTTATGAGGTTGACCTGCGCGCAGACGATCTCGCACCGATTGTGGATGGTGTGGAGACGGTCTTTCATCTGGCGGCGATGGCTGGGCTGCGGCGCAGTTGGAACGAGTTTGACAGCTATATGACCTGTAATATTCAGGCAACACAACGGTTGCTAGAGGCTGTGGTTAATGGCAATGCGACAAGCAATGCTAAACGCACTGCTAAACGTACTGCTAAACGTACTGCCAACCATTTTATCAAGATTTCGACCTCATCTGCCTATGGACGCTTTGCAACGGGCAATGAAGAGTCACCAACAGAGCCTGTCTCGCCTTATGGGATTACCAAACTGGCAGCGGAACGACTGTGTTGGGCCTACGCTGCCAATTATGAGCTGCCTGTCACTGTACTACGACTTTACTCGGTTTATGGACCCGGACAGCGACCGGACATGGGCTATAACATTTTTATCCGCGCCATGCTGAACAATGAGTTGATTACCATTGATGGTGATGGCACGGACAGCCGTAGCAACACCTACATTGCTGACTGTGTGCAAGGTATCAAGCTAGCGGCAATTCATCCTGACAACAGCGTTGGCGAAACATTTAACATTGGTGGTGGTGATGAGGTCAATGTCAACCAAGTGCTGGAGATGTTGGCCGAATTGTCGGGCAAAGAACCGCACACAACACATGGTCCACCGCGTGCAGGGGATCAACGGCGCACTGTAGCTGATTTTGGCAAAGCGCAACGACTATTAGGGTATACACCTTCCACATCCATCATAGATGGCCTACGTAATCAACTCGTATGGCAACAGGAAATGATGAGTAGAGGAACTGCATAGATTGAGTTTGGGTAAAACGGTCACGTGGTAGTTAAGCAGACTGTATTATTTGATCATCCTGTGTTATGCTTCTTGGTGTGCATAGTATACATGAACGAATAGTATCGCAGATTGGTTATCTGCGGGCTGACAACAGATAGCCAAGTCGAATAATACCAAGATAGGCATCCATGATTTTCATTCTTATTGCGGCAGTTGCCTTTGTCATTACAGCACTCTGTATCCCTATCGCCACGGGCATCGGCCATCGCGTTGGACTGGTGGATAGACCGGGTGGACGACGCAAACATAACGGTGTGATTCCACGCACTGGTGGCATTGCCATGTTTGCGGGCTTCTTTTTTGTCGTGCTGCTCATCATCACACTGCAAGCCCTCTTGCCGCCACCGTATCGTGCTTGGTTGCCACAAACTGATGATCCGCTGGAAAGCCGCCGTCTGATTGCGCTGCTGCTTGGTAGCCTTTTCTGCGTTATTGGTGGCTATCTCGATGACCGCTACGACTGGTCTAGCCTCCCTCAATATGCCATCCAATTAGGGGCGAGCCTCATTGCCATTGCAGGATTGATTTTCATCAAGCATGTCAACAACCCCTTTGGGGATGGATTTCTCTTTGGCGAAGATGGCTTTGTATGGTGGTTGGTCTATAGTGTGACCATTTTTTGGTTTATGGGCATGATGAACACAGTCAACTGGCTAGACGGACTCAATGGGCTTGTGGCAGGCACAACTGCAATCTTTTGTATTGTATTGGCCGTTCATATGATCTTTATCATGGACCCATCACAGTTGAGCGTGGCCGTCTTGCCAATGGCACTGTTGGGGGCAGTCCTTGGCTTCCTCCCTTTCAACTTTGCCCCTGCCACCATCTTCATGGGGAGTACAGGGAGCTACTTCCTCGGTTTTATTATCGCCACACTGGGCATCATCGGTGGTGCGCGCCTTGCAACCGTCATGCTTGTGCTGGGACTTCCTGCATTGGACGTGGCATGGCTCATCATCAGCCGTTGGCGTCGTGGTGTATCACCAGCACAAGGTGGGCGCGACCACCTACATTTTCGGTTGATTGACCGAGGGTTGAGCGAACGCACCATTGTCTTTGGCTATTGGCTCTTTTGTGCCTTGTTTGGGAGTTTGACACTCTTGTTGGATGATCGCATCTATAAACTGGTGGCGTTGATTGCACTGGGATTGCTGACCCTCATGATTCTGATTTGGGCAAGTCAGGAAGAGTGAATACCTCAACTCAACTCATCTCATCATCAATAATTGTGTCTTCTCAACTTCATTAGATAATCTCATTTCTCAAATAATATAATGGACATTCACAGCTTGAATAGTTTGTTCAACCCATTGAGTCACTCCTATGAGGGTAGGAATTAGCGTCGTGCCAGAGTGAATTCATGTCTTCACAGGGGTGACCCCATAGCTCAACTTGTCATATTCCTAATTGACCATTGCATAAATTTCAAATTAATTGGGGAAAATGGCGTATATCTTGGTTTATATAGATGATGCCCAAATACACATTGATCAATGGAACCAAGGAGCCAATTATGCCAATCACCAAAACACTGATACGCATCATATTGATTGTCGGTCTACTCTCACTAAGTATGACACATGTTCCCTACACAGCAACCGCACAAGACCAGCCTCATCAGCACCTGCCTGCCCAGACCCGCTTTGACTGCGCTACTGTCACAGAACTGCCACAGCCCGAATGTGAGGCGTTGGCGGCAATTTACATGCAGACAGAAGGGGACTTGTGGACGGATAATCGAGGATGGTTACAGACTACAACGCCCTGTTTGTGGTCAGGTGTCATCTGTGATGCTGAGTCAGTGGTTACGTTAGAACTTTCAGGGCGGGGGCTACAGAAGCGAATTCCTGCAGAAATTGGTGATTTGCCGAATTTGACAACGCTTTCTTTATCGAACAATGAGTTGATTGGCTCCCATGCTCGGATTGGTGAGTTATCTCAATTAACCAGACTGGAACTAGACAACAACCACATTAGCGTTTTACCCCGCGAGATTGGTAATCTAATCAGCCTGCAAACACTTTATCTCAATAATAATCGGCTTGAAGAAAATATTCTACCCGGCGAAATGGGAAATCTTCGCAATTTGACAACGCTCTGGCTACATGACAATCGCTTGACAAGTATCCCTAGTAGCTTTGGCAACCTTGCTCAGTTGGAGCAACTTCGCCTGCGCTCTAATCAACTCCATGACATCCCTCCCGAACTTAGCCAACTTACCAATCTCAGGGAACTTGATCTGGGCGGGAATTTATTACAGATTACTCCATCCGAGATTGTCAGTCTCTCTAATTTGACCTATCTTTCCCTGTCTGCTAATGAGCTTGTGACGGTCCCAACGACGATTGGTAACTTGACTGGCTTGAAGAAATTGTATATCGAAAATAATCGGCTGGAAAGTCTTCCCTCTGAGCTTCGCAACCTATCTGAGTTGGAAGAATTGGGGCTGGCTGGGAATCGACTACAAACGTTTCCAACTGTGACGGCCCATCTGACAAACCTCAATGTACTCAACCTAAGCAATATAGGGCTACTGTCAATCCCCGCAAGCATTGGCGCACTTGTAAATTTGAAGACACTCGATCTCAGTCAGAATGGACTTCGTGAGCTATCCGCTGAATTCGCCAATCTATCCATGCTTAAAGCACTGAATCTGAGTGATAATCAACTGGATGATATCAGTCATGTTACACGCTACAATACAGTACTAACGAGACTTGACCTCAGCCGAAATGAATTTGAGACGTTACCAGCCTCAATCAACCAATTGACGGACTTACATACACTTAATTTGGCGGCCAACAAACTAGAAAATTTACCCGAAGGCGTTTCGCGGTTAACGAGCCTCACAATGCTTGATATGAGCGAGAACCAATTGACCAATATATCGGGCATTGGTGAGTTAACAGAATTGGAATCGTTGTCCATAGATCATAATCAGCTAATCACCATTCCCTCCGAAATTCGTGGTCTCACGCACCTTAAAGAATTTAATCTAACCGCAAACCAACTACAAAGTCTACCGAGTACTATTGGCGATTTAGCCGAACTCCAACAATTGTCCCTTGCTCACAATCTGCTCAGAGGTGAACATATCCCACCAGAGATTGGTCATTTGGAGAATTTAAAGACGCTGGACCTGAGTGCAAATCAGTTGCATTGTGGTTATGAATTTGTTGATGGATTGATGCATGCCCGCATGGATGCTGAACATCACCAAATTAACCATCTGCCCATTGAACTGACCGAGTTAGGTGAGTTGACCAACCTCTTGCTCGATTATAACTGCATTGACCGCACGGATACAGATATACATGTCGATTTGGTGGCATTTTTTGATGAGAGGGCGGGTAATTGGGATGCCACGCAGACGGTTCCACCGAGTAATCTTGTCGTTCGTTTGAAAGACTTTGATAATTTCAATCTTGAGTGGGTCCCTATTGAATTTCAAGATAAGAACGGAAAATATGAAATCTATATTTCAAGTGATGGTCCGGATCAGCCAGAAGGAGCCGTAGACAAATCACATACTTCCTATGTAATCAATGAATTACCGATGGACACAGCGTATTATGTGCGGATGCGAACACATACATTTCGGCACGACCAACAACAAAGCAGCCTTTGGAGTCGCTATAGTGCGAAAATTCCGGTACGAACTGATCCTACACAACCTCCAAGTGATACCCTTTCGACAAATTCGGAAACTAGGGCACTATTCATCTATGCTATTGGTGATAATAACCTTTATCCATATTTGAGTTTAAGTTCAAATACGGGCATGTTAAATCGATTGAAGAAGCTCGAAGGACATCCAGAATCGCAAGTGCATATGGTGATCTTATTTGATGGAATAGGTGCTAATGGCTCTTCTTACTACACACTTGATAATAATGGTTTGTGGGAGGTCAAGGATTTAGAAGAACAACGTATGGATGACGCCGATACACTAGTTAAATTTTTGAGATGGGGGTTTGATAAGTTTGATAATAGTGATTATTATGCGCTTTCTATCCTCGGCCATGCAAATGGGGTCAGAGGCATGGGGCCAGATAAAACAACAAACGAAAATCCTGAACTCTCCACGCTTGAACCAAGTGAAATTCGAGAAGCAATTTTAGAAGTCAAGGAATTGGGTCATCATCTGAATGTTGTTCATTTTGATGGCTGCTCTTTTGGGTTGTTTGAAAATACCTCAATTGTCGAAGGGCTGGCCGATTATGTAATCGCTTCACCAAATACAGGATGGGGTTTATTTGCCTACGATGTCTATCGTGGACTGGCTGGCAAGGCTTCAACACCTGACGTATATGCAGAGGATGTTGCAGACCACTATGCTACAACTTTAGAGAAGTATGCCCTTGCCATCGATTC
>JBCCFC010000032.1:0-23041 GCA_039029935.1 Chloroflexota bacterium | reverse complement strand
CGAGGTGACAACATCTATTCAGGAGGCACAGGTTGTTTTTCGTCACCGCCCAAAGGTCTTATCCCAGATGCAGGGGGAAAAAATCATAAAACAGAAAGGAAGGTTGAATGATGATCGATGCAAGCCAATATTTATATACACTATCCGAGCAGATTGCACAGCCCTATATCGCCCTGCCCACCATGCGGGCAGCGATGGTGACGGGTTCCGTTGCCAAAGGGCTGGCTGATACCTATTCGGATATCGACATGACCATGTACTATGATGCTGAAATCCCCGACGAGGAGACGCTGCTCACGATTCGCACAGGACATGGCGCACCCGAACGCAAATGGACGTTGGGCGACCGTGAAAGTGGCTGGTTTGCCGAAGCCTATGATGTGGCTGGGATTGAGGTGCAGATTGGGCATACGACGGTAGCGGGTTGGGAGGAGACCATGCGCAAGGTGCTAGAGGAGTTGGAGGAGTTTGATTCACCCGTTCAAAAGGCGTTGGAGGGGACGTTGGCCTGCAACGCATTGTATGGCAAGGACCTGCTCAACCGTTGGAAGGCACAGATTGCCAACTATCCACCAGCACTGGCCGAGGCGATGGTCAAGAAACATCTCGCATTTTTCCCAGTATGGGGACTTGAGCCGCACTTTCGCACACGAGATGCCACCCTCTGGTACTATCAAATTTTGGTGGAGGCAGCACAAAACCTGATAGGTGTGTTGGCGGGGCTAAATCGGCTCTACTTTACTACCTTCCAGTTTAAACGGATGCAGTATTTTATTGATGCGATGGAGATTGTCCCCACAAACTTGGCAACCCGTCTTGAAGGTGTTTTCCGCCAAGAGATGAGTACGGCTGTCACCGAGCTAGAGTCGTTGGTGGCGGATACGGTGCGTCTTGTTGAGCAGCACATGCCCCAGATTGACACGACAGCGGCTAAACGGCGTATCGGCTGGCGGATTGAGCCTTGGACACCACGTGAGGATGCGCTTCCCGTCACCCATTAATACCCATTGACCGACACCCTATATTGGGCTATACTCAACGACTATGAACGTTGTCAGCTTTTACTGGTAATCGGTGCGTCGGTATTCAGTACGTCAGTAATCGGTGTTTTCACCGACCTACCGACCTGCCGACCACCATCAATGCTGACACATTTTGAGGATTGAACAGTTCAGGAGTCGTAACCATGCTAGAGTATACACCAATTCCAGAAGAACAGATTCGCCAATTTGACGAACAGGGCTATTTGATCATTCGCAACGCGCTCGACCAAGAGACGGTTGACACGTTGATTGAAGCCAGCGACCGCCTCGTCGCCAGCGACTATCAGCTCAACCGTCAGCGGAACCCAGATGGATTGACCGATGGCTTTCGCAATTGTGTCACCTTGGATGATGCCTTTATCCCGCTAATGACCCATCCAACCATTTTGCCACTGGTCGTGCATTTGCTGGGCGCAAATCTGCAATTGATGACATCGCATCTCATCTACAAGCATCCTGACGATCACACCGAGGCAAACAAACGCAAGCGCGGCTGGCATCGTGATTACATGCAAGCAATGGTCGATTTGGGGCACTATAGCATTCCGCGCATTGAGCTAAAATGCGGCTACTACTTCACCGACCTCAGTCAACCAGGCAGCGGGTCCACATGGGTCGTACCCGGCAGCAATCAGCTCAAGGAACCAATTGAGATTGCAGAGGGAGAAGTGGATCCAGAAGGCGCATTGGAGCCACTGCTCAACCCCGGCGACTGTCTTATTTTTGAGAACCGCACATGGCACACCGCCAGCCCCAATCTGAGTAGCTGGACACGCAAGGGGGTCATGATTGGCTATGGCTATCGTTGGGTGATGCCGATGGACTTCCGTCGACAGGAGCCAGAATTTATCGAGAAACTCAACCCGCTGCAACGCTACTTGGCAGGTGAGCAATATGATGAGGTCAAGGGCTTCCAACCCAGCGGCGGTGCAAATCCACTCAAGGATTGGTGCAATGAACATGGGCTGCCGACATCACGTCACGTTGGCACAGATGGTAAAATTCATTCGATTTGGGCGAATGGCAAGAGTCCCATGTCACATCAAACGAAGAAAGCGGCGATGTAGTCGGTGTTCGGTAGGTCGGTGGGTCGGTGTTCTGTAGGCCAGTGTTCGGTAGGTCAGTGACCGAAATACCGATTACCGACTCACCGATTACTGACCCACTGACTCACTGATTACAAAAACAACAGGATACACAATGACCATCAAAGTCATCGGCGCAGGCTTTGGCCGCACAGGAACGATGTCGCTACAGGCCGCGCTCATTGAGTTGGGGTTTGACAGTAGTTATCATATGCGAGAAGTGATATTGCATGGTGGACATGGGCAATTCTGGTTGGATGCGATAGATCACGCGCCAACGGCAGAGGAATGGCAGACCTTTCTTGCCGACTATCAGTCAACAACGGATTGGCCGCCGTGCAGTTTCTATAAAGAGCTAATGGCCGTCTACCCAGAGGCCAAAGTCGTGTTGACTGTGCGCGATCCAGAACGATGGTATGAGAGTACGTATAATACGGTTTATCAAATTCCTTCCTCTCTGCTGATGCGGTTACTAAAGCCAGTCTTACCACGTCTTCGGACCATGTATCGCATGGTAGACAAACTCATCTGGGACGGCACATTTGGTGGGCGTTTTGAAGATAAGCAACATGCTATTGATGTGTTTAATCTCCACAATGTCGAAGTGCAAGCTACTGTACCCCCCGAACGCCTCTTGGTCTTTGAGGTGAAAGAGGGATGGCAGCCACTTTGCGAGTTCTTGGGTGTAGATGTTCCTGATAAACCATTTCCGCGTCTCAATGATCGCAAACTGATGGAAAATGCAATGTTTTGGGGCCCGATAATCCTGATTGGTGGTGTTCTTGTCGGGCTTGCAGGTACCATTGGGGGATTGATATTTCTGCTGTAAATGATGTAGAGGAGCAGAAACCAAGTTTTTACTCCTCTACATCATTTACGCAAACATCACCCGCTGCCCACTAGCAGCAGACTGATAAGCATTAAGCACCATCTCAACCGCCACACGACCATCATGCCCGGTCACGGTTGGCTCAGTATCGTTCTTCAAACAATCAATAAACGCATACGGGACATGGGCAATGCGCTCGCCATGTGATTTAGGGATAGCAAACCCTAAATCCTGCCACTGCGGATTGTCCTTGGTATAGAGTTTGAGTAGCACTGGACGCTCTGGCAGTACATGGGTCGAAGGATTGTCATCGTGGTTTTGAATCAGCACACCTTGGTCGCCATAAATTTCGGTGGTGTTCTCGCCTGCCAACGTCACCGATGAGTTAAGCAACTCCACCATTGAGCCATCTGCAAACCGATAGATCGCCATTCCTGTATCATCGGGCGACATGTCGGTAATTGTATTCTGAATTTCGGCCATCACACTGATAGGACGCCCCATGATCCAGTGGATAAAGTCAGTGGCGTGGGAGGCATCATCCATAAACATGCCCATGTTCTTCTCAGGGTCAAAATGCCATCGACTCAGCCCCGTGACAAAGCCTTCATTGAGCAGCACAGGAATCGAGTGACGCCGCCGCATATGGCTGATACGCCCCAACACACCGCTCTCTACAATCTCTTTGATTTTGATATTGGCAGGGTCCTGCCGCATCTGGTGCGCCATCATAAACTTGACACCCGCCTGCTTCACTGCTGCCGTCATACGGTCACAATCCGCCAAGGTCAACGCCATTGGCTTCTGACAGAGAATATCCTTCCCCGCCGTAGCCGCAGCCAGCACCATCTCGCAATGACGATTGGTTTCACAGGTGACAATCACTGCATCAATCTCTGGATGATTGAAGACATCGGCCACGTCCGCCGTGTATGTCATCCCAAATCTTGCTGCCGCCGCTTCACCACGTTGCGTGTTGTCATCCCAACAAGCTACCAGAGTCACATCATCTTTGATGCCATCACCTGTCAACAGGGTATTGCAATAGGCATTTGAATGCCCGTGCGCAAAGCTAATGATTCCGATGCCAATTTTTGCCGTCATAATGTGTTTGCTCCTTAAAAAGTTTGTGTCGCAGATTGCCTATCTGCGTGTTTTACAGATCAAAAAAGTGATTTGCATGATAGATTGGTTTGCGCTATTGTATCAGGAAACGGAAACTATTTCTAACAGGCTGAAATAATCAATATAATTGGTGATGGTCAAATATAGTCCATGCAAAGTTAGTGTTCCGACCCTATTTGTGTCGAATGCTTTTAACACAAATAGGGTCGGAACACTAACTTTGCCGTAAATTATCCAATATGTCTTTGGATATTATAATATTAGTGGTAAGTCAAGTAGTCTACTCGACTCACCGCTAATCTAAAAGTGAACAAGGGGAAAAACCAATGTCAACGCGTGAATCACTCAACATTGTCTTTACAGGCAAAGAGCAGCTAGAACTCAGAACCGAAGCTGTACCAGAGCTAGGACCAGGACAGCTACTTATCGAAAGCAAGGCCACGCTCATCAGCACAGGCACAGAATGCATCTGCTATCAACGCAACTTTGAGCCAGGAACCCACTGGCATGGCTGGGTGAAATATCCATTTTATCCAGGCTATAGCAACGCGGGTACCGTGCTGGCTGTTGGTGAAGGTGTGACCGACTTTGTTGCGGGCGACCGTGTGGCGACACGCTCAAACCATCGGCAATATGTCGTTGCCAATGCCACAGGTGCGCTCAAGATTCCCGATGGGGTCAGCGATGAAGATGCCACGTGGTTTGGGCTGGCAAAAATTGTGCAGAATGGTGTCCGTCGTGCCGAGCATGTGATGGGCGATGTCGTGGTCGTGGTTGGCTTAGGGCTACTCGGTCAGCTTGTCACCCAGTACACACGACTTATGGGTGCGCGTGAGGTGATTGCCGTTGACCTGTCAGGCGCACGTTTGGAAATGGCGATGGCACATGGCGCAACCCACATGATTCAGGCGGGTGCAGGTGATGCTGTAGAAACTGTGCGTGAAATCACCGATGGTCACATGGCCGATGTGGTCTACGATGTCACTGGCTTCCCTGCCGTCTTTGCCCAAGCCCTCAAGCATACCCGTCGCTTTGGTCGCTTTGTCCTGCTGGGCGATACAGGCGTTCCTTCTGGTCAGTCACTCACTGCCGACATCATAACCAAGGGGCTACGCATCGTTGGTGCGCATGACTCAAATCCACCTGCCGAATCCACTGACCATAACTACTGGTCCAGTGACAAAATCGCTGAACTCTTCTACACCTATGTCGAGCGTGGGCAGATGAATGTCAGCAACCTTGTCACACATCGCTATTCGCCGCGTGACGCTGCCGAGACGTACAATATGTTGGTGACGGATCGGTCAGCGGTGATGGGTGTGATTTTTGATTGGACGCAGTTGTAGAGAGAAATGAGTTTGGTTGATATGAGTATCGGCCAAACTCATTTGCTTTTGTTCACAGTTTTCTCTGGAAAACCCAAAAAGCCAAATTCCTGCGCCAATTCATTAAACTGCTTTAAATCCGTGTAGTATATGCCTTCTTCTTCCAACAAATCTAGGGCTGGCTCAAAATAACCACCCTTAGAGACGTACCAACGGGTGACTTCATCATAGCCCTTCACCGCTTGAATCGCATCAATTTGCTCAAGAAACTCCTGAACTTTGGTACTTGTCACCGCTGTCTTTTGATACTTGACCTGTACAAACCATGCCCCTTGGGTCCATGTTTCTTCTTCACTGTCAAATATCTGGTACTCAGCAATCAAATCCAGCTCTTTTGACGTATCATCCTCAATTACACCCCAGCGATTCTCAATGTGATTAAAGCGGGGTACAGTCACGAATTCAGGCGTTGAAAAGAAAAGCGACCCATCCAAAGTTCGTCCGTCAAAGCCTTTCATGACTGCACCAACAACAATCTCGGCAAAGCGTCCCATAATGTTACGCATTTTTCGCAATTCGCTGCTGACATCATTTTTGATATTCTGACCCGCTTGCTCCTCGGTCAATTCTTCAATCTCATATTGATACTGATACTTGATATAGCGATTGAGCATAGGTTCGGTGGGGCCATGATAGACACTCCATGTCATACGCTGTACAACATCCAGTTCTTCCAATTTTTGAAGTGCTTCCTGAACCTCTTGCGGTTTTACACCAATTTTTTCGGCCACATCCTTGACTTTCACTCTCGTGTTTGGATATTGTGTCGCCCAAAACATCACCTTTTTGGTCGTCTGCCCATCGTTGAGCAGCTTGCTATATTTATGAAATTCGGCATTGTAATGCTTGAAAAGTTCCCCCTGGGGATGTGTCAACTCAAAGCGAACGACTTCATCCAACGCACTTAGTTTGGGGTAATCCCATGTGGCTGGGGAGGCACTGGTCATCAGGCTTTCAATCGCAAACGGATAGCCTTGGGTCAGCTTACAGGTAGCGTAGATAAATTCCTCGGTTGGCTCAATATTGAGTTGTCTGCCCAAAACACGGACCATATCGACAGCATGGCCTTCATCCAGTGGCCCTAACATGCGTGTCTTCAATCGCCCCGATAGCGCACCGCTCGTCGCGCGCCCCAGCAGCAATGAAACCGATGAGCCGGACACAACCATTGGCGCAACCAACGACTCTGAGGGTTTTTGATAGTAGTTGGTGAGTGGGATGACGCGGTCATGGTCAGGGTCATAGACATCGGCCAAAATTTGAAATTCGTCGATAAACACGGCTGTTGGCTTGTGATAGACTCCTGCGATGCCTTTGGGTAGATTAATTGCCCATGACGCCAATTCCATTGATGGGAAACGATTACGAGGAGACGTATCTTCTACCGATAAATCGTAATCAGCAATGAGATCCAATGTAATTTTATCTTGTTTCTCATCGGCAAATTCTCGCAAATTTCTAAATTTCCACAGTGGATTGTGAATATCTGGTCTTTTATACTCAAATGCTAGATAACTACGTAAGTAGCTGAGAAAATAATGTTCAGCAAACTCATACGTTGTAATCTTCTCTGTGCGATACAAATATGGCTCAAACGTAATAAACACGGGCATAACGCGATCTTGCTCATGAAAGAGGCGATTAAAGACGCGGTGGAGAATGGCGGTTTTGCCCGTGCGTCGTAACCCGGCAAAGGCGATGCTAAAGCCGCCAGGTAGTGGGACGCTATTGGCCCAGTTCCAGAAAAAATCGAGATATTCTTGGCGGTTGATAAACCATTGGTCGCCAATTTCTTCTAATGGTTTGAGTGGTTGATTCATATTTGACATATTCCTTATTCATACTACGATTTGTTCTCAAAAAAACAGGTAGGTGTGTGAAATTGTAGTATGTGAGCGTGTGGATGGCAAAAGTGTAAGCAAAGACCAATAAAGAAAATTGGTTGAAAATCAACTCTTCCTTGGTTTCGTTATCCGCTTAATGTCATCCTCACTTAATGCTGCTATATGCTCCATCACCATACGATGTACAAAGACATAGCCACCGCCGACTTTGCGTAGAAAGAGACATTCTGCTGCGTAGTTGAGAAAATGAGCATAATTCCAAGAAGTGCGATTATGATTCGGTCAACACTACTGGCGTGACGTGTTTGGATTTAATCAAGATGCATTCATTTTAGCACAGTGTCGATGACTTCACCATCTACTATTTGTACAAAATCTCTCATTAAGGTTGTTGATTCCTGATATTCATGCTAAACTCTATCTAAAATAACACTGTAAAATATAGATTGGCTATTTCCATCAACAAGAGGAATGCATAGAGATGACCATCAACTCATCCACACCAAAACTAAAACCCCTCCCAGAACCTGCCAGCGATTGGTTCGTCAACCGCGAAGATGAACTTAACCATTTCTGGCAATGGACCACCAGTATCCCCCATGCCATTCCGCGCCGTAGCTATGCGATTACAGGGGCGCGCCGCATTGGGAAGACGGCAATTATTAATCGGCTTTTCAATCGGCTATTTTTGGCACAAACGCGTGTCATGCCTGTCTACATCACCTTTGCCCCCTATCTGGGTCGAGAAAAGCCGATTGATGCCTTTGAGTTTGCGCATGATTTTTTTAGTGGCTATCTTCAGAGCTTTTTGGCCTTTCGTCATGATATGCCTGAACTGCTCCATGAGCGGCGTGAGTTAAGATATTTGGTTTCAATTGTGGAGCGTGTTGGCGATGAAATCCTGCTCAATGCGGTTGAAGCCTACTTTTTAGGGCGAGAGGGTGCCATCGAACACCCGACGTCAGCTTTGCGCCCCTTTGCCAATAGCCAGATTACCGTACCTGCTGGCATCGCCCGTGCGCGCCAAATTCCAACGGTTGTGTTTATTGACGAGTTTCAAGTGTTGACACGTGTCCTGCACAACGAGAGCAAGGAAATTCTGCCCATGACCAACGCCTTTCAGCAGGCCGCAGAGTCTCGCTGGGCACCGTTGGTTGTGTCTGGCTCATCTACGTCCATGATGGTCGAGCAGGCTCTGGGCGGCATGGTGTCAGGTAGGTTTCGCCGTCAGTCATTACGTCCGCTCTCTGAAAAGCACACTATCAAGTTGGTGGAACAACTGGGTGACTACAATGGCATTCCTGTCAACCGCACGTTTTCAACGGCGATTTGGGAAATCACCAAAGGCTATCCCTACCCCATCGAGGCACTCCTGAACAGCGGCCATCCATTGATCGACAAACTCCCCGATGAGGATGCACTGAAGAAGATTGCGACCGATGAAATTGCGTTGGAGTTGGGTGAGCTCTGGACACATTATGACACCGAATACGGCAAGGTTCTTCAACTGATTGACAATGATGTCACCCACCAAGTGTTGACATGGCTGACCAAACAGCCTGAACCCAAAGAGGATGGGGATTTGATTCTGGCCGACCAGCTTGCTGTTGAACTGGATGCGGATGAACGTTCTGTACTCAAAGCCTTGGATATGCTTTACAAAGCGGATATCATCACTCGCTATGGTCCAGGCTACTATGCAATTGCTGATCCCATGCTTCGTCGTTATGTAACCTATACGCACTCGGTGCAGATTCAAAAACTATCTATTCGGGTTGCCACCCAAAATCTACGCGAAGATTACAACGAGAAAATTGGCTATGCCAATGAGCGCGTTGGGCATCTGGCCGAAATCATTATTTGTGATGTGATGAAGAGCTTTGATGACCGCCAAATCGAAGGGCAACCATATTTTAATATTCCTGACATCATTGAGCTACATCACTTTATCAAATTGCAACGCAGGGCAGGCATCATTGAAGATGGAAAACCGATTGAGATTGATGTCATTGGTGAATATAATGCCAGTGATGGGGAGTCTGTCGGTGCATGGATGGTGCAGGTACGCTATAAAGGTAAGAAGACGACCAGACCCGATGTTGTAACGTATCTGGAGGAAGTAGAAAAAGTGCGCGCAGATCGTGGCTATGATGAAGTTATCCACTGGTATTTTAGCAAATCTGGGTTTACGGAGCCAGCAAAACTTCTGTTGCAAGAAGAGGGCGTTTATCATAACGATCTACATCAGTTTAATGATTTAGCACAAATTTTTGGCTTTATGGGGTTGCCAAAGTAGAGGACTTGATCCTAACCTATTTTGAATTATGCCTCATCGTCTTCCATCAAAATCGGATACCCGCGATCCGCATCCAACCGGCTATACATCTCGAACCAATCGGGCAATTCCTGCGCCCGGCTCATGGCCTCCTCTTCGCGCTCCTTCTCCTGATAGGCATTGATGCGTTTGCGAATCTCTTCTGCAACCCCGCGCGGGTCTGCTACATTGTCAAAGGAAAAGCCACCTTCATAGGCCGCTGTCTGTAAGCGTACGTGACCAAAGTTGAAAAAGAAATGGATGGGCGAAGGGATGCTCAGACGAATGTCTTCGATCTGCTCCATTGTGGCCGTGCGTCTGCTTTCTGCAAAAAAGAGCGGTTTTTTCTCAATATCAACAATTTGTGAGCGGTCCACTTCATACTTATCGTTATACCAATCAACAAAGGACCACCACGACCACAAAATTGAGAAAATGGCTGTGACAAAGCAGAGAAAACCAAGCGATGTACTCAGTAATTGGCTGGGCAGGACATTCCCCAGTAGCCCAGGGATGAGGAAAATGATAATGCACATGACAAAGCTGAACAGGAATAAGCTGGCTGGCGTGAAGATTTTATAGAGCAGAATGATCCAATGTTTACGCCATGTGATTTGGTCGCGTGATAGTTCCTGTTCACGCATGTGGCGGCTAACTTGCAGATAGTACCACAAGCGTTTCCACCAATTTTGATTCGCTAGACGCCACTCAACATCATCATCCTTGATATCGGGCAAAACCCGCTCCGGCAGCTTGAGCTTTAACCCCAAACGCTCCTCCAACAATGCATGAATGACCTTCTTGCTGCTGGCTTGGGTGTGGGTGGACTGCCACTCGCGTTGCTCAAAAATGGCATCACGCACACCGTCGGGGTCCGGCACATAGTCAAAGTCGATTTGGCCTTCGACTCCACTTGTTTGAATCTTTACATCCCCATAGCCAAAGAGCCGACCTGTAAATGTCGTTACGATGTCAATATTTTGAATCTGCTCCATCATCGCAATTTGACGCCACTCGCTGACAAACACAACACGCTCTTGCCGCACCACGCGCTGACTGGTTACAACCAAATAATCATTTTGATAATCGACAATGCCCCAAATCAGCCATGCAACGACGGGAATGCCGACACATGCCAGATATATCTGCATCCATGTGCTGGTCAGGATACCAGCATACCAACCAATACCGATGGCGGGCAGCACCAGAACCGCAAGCAACAACAGGGCCAAATTGATCTTCTTGAAGAGCGCAAACCAGTGGCGATGTTGGAGCATGAGCAGTTTTTCCCCACTTTGCAACCATTCATACCGTTGTCGCTCGCTCTCCTCACCCAGGACCTCTTCCATTGCATAGGTCATGTCAAGTTTGTTGAGCAGAGATGGGTTGACATTTTCCAAAAAAGCCTTGAAATCCTTTGAGTTCAATCGTATCCACTGACTGCGTGGCTCGGCCTCAATCGTCGAGTCCATTGGTACTTCGGTGCGTAGCGTCACCTCATTAAAAAAGGTGGGACCCTGTATAGGGGCGGGGGGCAATGTCTGCCCATCTTCGTCAATGGCATGTAGTTTTGCGTGGCTATCCGGCATCAACATCCACATGGCGTCACTGATTTCTCCCTGTTGAGCAATGAGATAGTGATTGGGCAGATGACAGTGGTCCATATACCCTGCCAACTGCAAACGCTCTTGCTCCTCGAATTGACGAAAAACGGAGATGTCGTGCAGTGTTTCATAAAATGCTTGGCGAATCTGTGGCCCTTTCTCTTCGGGAAAGAGGTTGGCGATATCAATCAGCCACTGTCGTTTGATGACAAAGATTTTGGTTGGGATAATCGCTTCGGCATGATGGTGACGTTGTTGTGCATAGTTGAGAAATCCGTTGGCTTGTGGGTCTGCATGTGGGTCTACCTGTGGTGGCTGCGCCCATATGCGGTCTTCAAAACCAAAGGCCGCACCATTTGCCAGCCACAGCGTGTGTCCATCCGGCCATGTCAGCTTTACCTGCCCTTGGTCAATCAAATAGATGGCATCCGCACGGCTACCCTCTCGATAGATTTCTTCCTCAGCAACATACTCCTGCTCTTTGGTATTGTCGCCCAAAAAGCTCACTTCGGTCAGCGTGAGGCCAGAAAGAAACGGAATAGTGCGCAGTCGTCCAATGCGGTCCAGCGGCACAATCTGATAGCGTAGCGTGGGGTAGCGATAGGTGAGCCGGCTGATGGCAGCGGCATCAATGCGGATGTATCGCCCCGGTGAAATGGCACGGACATTGGTACTGTGCTGCTGACGATAAAGCAGGTCATATAGCCCCAAAAATGACCCTGGCCCGCGTTCACACAGCAACGATTGGGTTGCACGTCCAGCCCTATCACGAGTCAAACGCGTCTCGCGCACCTGTCCCTCGAGCAGTAGGTAAATATAGCGCACTGTATCATCTTGATTGAACAGGGTCTGGTGACCATGAAACGAGCGCTCATCCACTGTGCCACTGAGAATGAAGTTGACGACATCTGGTGATATGTCGCGCTGGAGCAAGTCGAATTGGCTCAAGGCTTCCTGTAAGAGTACAGTCGTGTCGTGCTCACTTGGATTCACTATAATTGTTCCTTCACAGCTTCTGCTGCCTTTACCGTCATCCCCGGCACAGCCGCCAGTTCACTCACCGTTGCCTGCCGAATTTTATCAACATCGCCACCATAATAGGTCAACAACGCCTTGCGTCGCACTGGGCCGACGCCCTTGACATCATCCAGAATGGACTTTGTCTGTGTCTTGCCACGCAGGTTGCGATGATAGTTAATGGCAAAGCGATGTGCCTCATCACGGATACGCTGCACCAAGTGCAGCGATTGGCTTCCGCGATTGAGCCATACGGATTGGGCGTCATAGGCTGTGTCAGTATCGTTATCTGTGGCAGGCTGGAAGTCTGTGTTACTGAAGACGGGCTGAAAAATTTCCTCTTCGCGCTTGGCAATACCCACAACGGGAACCCGTTCGACCAAATTAAATTCGTTTAATACCTCAACGGCAATACCCAATTGCCCCTTTCCACCGTCTACAATAACAAGGTCGGGCAAAATTTTCCAACTCTCATTGTTGGATTTGCTGTTTTTGGACTTGGCCTGATTGGGTACTTTATCCCCTTCACTCTCATCCTCCACCGCCCGTCGAAAACGTCGCCGTAACACCTCGCGCATACTGGCAAAGTCGTCTGGTTCGCCTTGGCTTCCCTTGCCCCGTACTTTAAAGCGTTTGTAGGCACTTTTGAGTGGTGTCCCCTTGGCAAAGACCACCATCGACCCCGTTGTGTTGGTCCCTTGGAGTGTGCTAATATCATAGCACTCAATGCGCGAAGGGGGACTGTCGAGTTCGAGCGCAGTTTGCAATTCGGTCAACGCCTGTGTCTGCCGATTGGTATCCTCTGCCCATTCCGCCTGCTGCACACGCAAATATTCGACAGCATTGTGTGTCGCAAGGTCCAGCAGGTCGCGCCGTGTCCCTCGTTGCGGCAATTTCAGTTCGACCTTTGAACCCTTTTTCTCACGCAGCCATGCCTCCAGTGTTTCATAGGCATCAGGCATCGCTTGCACCAAAATCGAATTAGGGATAAACGCCGCTCCATCGTAAAATTGTTGGATAAAGACTCCGACGAGCATCCCTTGCTGGTTGACATCGGCCTGTGGCATATCGGCTCCCTCTAGGATGAAATGCTCGCGTCCAATCAGCCGCCCGCTGCGTACATTGAGCACTTCAACCGCCGTGTCACCCGTGCGTTCATCCTGTGCGACCCCAATATAGTCGGCGTCTTCGATGCGTGTGCTGACGATTTTCTGTTGCTCGCGGATCCGTTGCGCCGCCTTCAAACGGTCACGATAGAGCGCGGCCAACTCAAATTGCAAATTTTCCGCCGCCCGTTCCATCTGTGTCTCAAGCTGAGTGATGACCTCATCGCTCTTGCCATCCAAAAAGTTCATCAAATGGCGGATGGTCTGGCGATAGCCATCCTTATCTTGCGCCCCAATGCAGGGTCCCCCACACAATTTAATATCATAGTAGAGACAGGGGCGTTCATCTTTGCCCGTAATTGTGCGCTCACAATCCAGATAGGGAAAGATACGACGCAGCCCATCGAGCGTTTGGTAGCAGAACCGAGCGCTGGAGTAGGGACCAAAATAGCGCGCACCATCGTTTGTCATTTTGCGCACAATTTCGATTTTTGGGAAATCATCCTGCCAATTAACCTTGATGTAGGGGAAATTTTTGTCATCTTTGAGCAGAATATTATACTGAGGTTGGTAGCGTTTGATCAGTTCATTTTCAAGAACCAGTGCCTCTAACTCGGTGCGGGTGACCCACCATGTGATGTCACGGATTTCAGCGACAAGGGCAATGGTCTTGGGGGAATGATTGGCGGAGGCATGAAAATAGCTCCGGACACGATTGCGCAGCACAATGGCCTTCCCAACATAGATGACTTTGCCATGGGCATTGCGCATGAGATAGCATCCGGGGCTATCTGGTAAATTTTGCAATTTTTGTGCAACTTTTTCTGGTAATTGAGTGGTCATGTTTAGAAACTCAGAACGATTAAACAGTAAATCAGTAAGTCGGTATTCGGTAGGTCGGTGTGTCGGTGCCGATTACTGACCTACCGAATACCGACCTACATTTTACCATGTCTATACCCGACATGTTAAACAGCATAGCATATTATACGATAAGAACATTTGAAGTTTGTAATAACAACAGTGAATAACCACGAACTTCCAATCCTTCCGGAACTTCCTGTGGAACTCGTGGTCTCTGTAGAAAGGTGGCGAAAGCTGTGAAGCAACAAAAAAATTCAGGGTCAACTCTTTTAGAAACAAATTTATCGGAATCGAGCGGGTCTGCAACTGATCTGTTGGAGTCCAATGTCTCTGTGTCCAACTCAACAGCATCGACCATGGCAGAAGCCAAGTTTTCGCTATCGGATTTTATGCGAAACCGGACCATCGTTTTAGAAGACATGACCAAGACAGACCTGATTTATACGGTCATGGAAAGTTTACCCGATGGTATTTGCGTCAAGGACCTCGACTGCCGCATCCTCATCACCAATGAAGCCTTTGCGACGCTGGTGGGTGCAGACACCAAAGATGAACTGATCGGTCAGACCGACATGGATCTCTTTGCCAAACACACTGCTGAGGAACATATCGAAGAAGAACAGGCAGTCCTCAGCGGAAAGACAGACATTATTCGTCGTGAAGAATTTGTGTTTAACCGTCGCGGCAAAGGGCAATGGTTATCACACACCAAAGTGCCACTACGCAACCAAAATCAGGACATTATTGGGCTGATCAATATTTGCCGCGATGTCACATCACAAAAAAAGGATGAAGAGGATATACGCCAAATTGGGACACGCAATCTCATTTTGGCAAAAGCACTGGAAGCCTCGTCTGATGGTGTCATCATCACTGACCCCCGCCAATTTGATAACCCGATTATCTATGTCAACCGCGCCTTTACACGCATCACGGGCTATCAGCCAGAGGAAGTATTGGGATTGAATGCCCGTTTCCTGCAAGGTCCTGGCACTGATCCTGAGATTTTGGCGGAAATTCGTCGTGTCATTGCGTCGGGTGAAGAACTCCAAGTGGTCATCCTCAACCATCGCAAAAATGGCGAGCCTTTCTGGAATGAACTCAAGTTTGCGCCCATCTTTTCGGAGGAAGGTGAGTTGCTCTACTATGTCGATATCCAAACCGATATCACAGAACGCAAAGAAGCCCAAGATACGCTCAAAGCCGTGCTGGATACGGTTGGTGAAGGCATCGTCACAATGGACCAGGGTGGGCATATCATCATGGTCAATCAAGAAGTGTTGCGCATTTGGGGCTATGAGCATTATGAATTGTTAGATGAACCCTTAAACAAATTGTTGTCCGATCAACACAAAGAAGAGAATCTTTTCCGGCGATTGGGCAAACGCTTTGAATGTACAGGCAGAGATAAACAAGGGCGTCGTTTCCCACTTGAAATCTACATCAGCGAGACCAACTTGGGTGAGCAGTTATTGTACACCGCCGCTGTACGCGACATTACCGAGCGCAAAGAACTAGAGCGGATGCGTGATGAATTTGTCTCGACCGTCTCCCACGAGCTACGGACACCGCTGGCCTCGATTATGGGCTGGACCGAGACCATTCTTTCTGAGCGTCCTGGTCCATTGACCGCGCATCAGCGACGCTTTATGAACATCGTCTTTGACAGCTCACAACGACTCAATAAACTGATTGAAGAAATCCTCACTGTCTCCCGCATCCAGCGAGGTATTTTACGGTTGGACAAAGGGTTCTTTACACCAACAGAGACACTCTCGTCCATTCACGAAATGCTCTCATCCGTCGCTACAGAGAAAGGCATTTCGCTGGCACTGGAGGATGAATGGCAAGCCGATGATACCATGAAGGGAGACCCCGACCGGCTCAACCAAGTATTGACCAACCTTATCGGCAATGCCATTAAATTTAGCCCCGATGACGAGGTGGTCATGATTCGCTCCATCAAAAAAACTGCGCATAATCCTGTAACTCATCAATCTTCCCTCTGGTGGCGCTTTGAAGTACAGGATCACGGCATTGGCATCCCCGCCAGCGAAATCCGCCAGCTTTTCGACCGTTTTTTCCGTGCCAGCAACGCCAACAAAGCTCAAATCCAGGGGACGGGGCTGGGGTTATATGTGTGTAAAGCCGTTATTGATGGGCATCATGGGCAAATTGGGCTGGATAGTGTGGAGGGGGAAGGGACGACGGCTTGGTTTGAGATTCCTTGTTTGGATGGGGAAGAGGGGTAATTGTTGAATTGGTGAATTGTTGAATTGGCGAATGGTTAATGAGGAGTAAGATCGAGGTTCGAGTCATCCCAAACGGTTTTTGTTTTTTTGTTTGCTAAGATTGCGGTAGAATTGTATCCACGAGCAGAGATAGTCGTCGGGAGATGGACTATACTCATCTTTAAAATTAATGATGAACAGGCAGATAGGTATGAGCTATTTGTATCAGAAGTAACACTTCGAGAGCTAAAATGAGGAGACTATGCGCATCAGAAGGCTGCGCTTGATTTGGCCGCGACCATTCCATCTTTACCAGTAACGGATGAAGTATTGCAAGTTGCAGATGTTTATGTGGATAATTATGTGATGCCTAAAGACGCGAAGGGAGATGCACTTCACCTTGCTTATGCCAGTTATTATAAGATGGACTATTTACTTACTTGGAATTACAAACATCTTGCAAACCCAAATAAGAGAGTGCATCTGCAAATCATAAATAGCCGTTTGAAATTGGCAACTCCACGACTTACAACGCCTTTAGAATTGTTAGATATGGAGGACTAAAATGTATGACTCTGTGATTATTGAAGAAAAGCGAAAGATTCAAGCGCAGTTATCTAGCGAAGCAAATTCTGTTCGTGATTATGCGGAACGTGCTCAACGTGAGGTACGAGAATGGGCAGAAAACAACGGTATCACAATCCAATATGCTGATTTACCCGGTACAGAATTAGCGATGAACCCTGCTGACCTTGTGATTGACTGGGAAAAAGAGCTAGGTTATCAGTTCTTCTTGGATGCGGAAGATGATATATCTGTCTCTGATCTTCCGCTGGACAATACGTTAGTCGAAGAAGCCCGTGAACTTGGTGAGCATCAAAGTATCGTGGAAACTATCCATGCTGCCTTAGCCAAATATATTGAATGGCAGCGACAGTTATCTGCCGTCAATGTCAATGGTGAATCGACCGCCACATTTAATCCTGAGCCAGTGCAAGTCGCATAGCTGCAACCCGCATAAGAAATAGACAGAACAGTCGTAGGAAGACTGGACCTTCTATCCCTTCCTGTTCTCATTGGACATATCCAGATAGTTTGGTTTGGCTATCCATCACAAGCACTTACAGTAAAATACGGAGCAATTAAATTGACAAACACAACCGAAATTTCAACCAAAAACCGAGATTTCATCCGTGAAATCATTGATCAGGACAACGCCCGTGGAGCCTATGATGGCCGTGTTGTCACCCGTTTCCCACCAGAGCCCAATGGCTTTTTGCACATTGGTCACGCCAAGTCGATCACGCTCAACTTTGGGCTGGCACAGGAGTATGGCGGCAGGTGTCACATGCGCTTTGACGACACCAACCCGACAACTGAGGACATGGCCTATGTCGAGTCAATTCTGGATGATATCCACTGGCTTGGTTTTGATTGGGGGAAGAATCTCTTCTATGCCTCAGATTATTTTGAGCAGTTATATGACTTTGCCGTGCAGTTGATTCAAGATGGCAAAGCCTATGTGGATAGTCTGAGTGAAGAGGAGATTCGAGCATATCGAGGTACGGTGAAAGAGGCGGGCAAAGACAGCCCCCATCGTAATCGCTCGGTCGAGGAAAATCTGGACCTCTTTGCTCGAATGCGTGCGGGTGAGTTTGCAGATGGGGAGCATGTGCTGCGCGCCAAGATTGACATGGCGGCGGCCAACATGAAGATGCGCGACCCGCTGCTCTATCGCATTCGCCACGCCCACCACTATCGTACAGGCGACGAGTGGCACATCTATCCCATGTACGACTTTGCCCATCCACTCTCTGACGCTATCGAAAACGTCACTCATTCGATCTGTACATTGGAATTTGAGAACAACCGCGCCATCTATGATTGGCTGCTTGATAACACGGGACTACGAAGCCAACAGATTGCAGAGATAGGTGTGTCGGATGTACAACGCCCTTACCAGTACGAATTTGCGCGCCTCAACCTCAACTACACCGTCATGAGTAAACGCAAACTGTTGCAATTGGTCGAACAGGGGCATGTTAGCGGGTGGGATGATCCACGGATGTTGACGATTTCGGGGCTACGTCGGCGTGGCGTACGCGCCTCGGCCATCCGCACGTTTGCGGAGCGTGTCGGTGTCGCCAAGAACAACAGTATTGTGGACATGAGCTTGCTGGAGCATTGTATCCGTGACGACCTCAACCAAGTTGCGCCGCGTGTGATGTGTGTCCTCAAGCCCTTGAAAGTGGTGATCACCAACTATCCCGAAGGTCAAGAAGAAACGTTAGATGCACCCTACTATCCGCATGATGTACCCAAAGAGGGTTCACGGGCGGTTCCGTTCTCGCGTGAGATTTATATTGACCGTGATGATTTCCGCGAGAACCCATCACGCAAGTTTTTCCGTCTCTCACCAGGCAATGAAGTGCGACTGCGCTACGCCTATATCATCAAATGTGATGAGGTGATTAAGGACGACAACGGCGAGATAGTCGAGTTGCGCTGTAGCTATGACACCGATGTCGAGCGGCGTGTCAAGGGGACGATCCACTGGGTGGCAGCGGCTCATGCCATTGCAACCGAAGTGCGTCTCTATGACCGTCTATTCTCAGTCGAGAACCCTGATCGAACCGACGAGGGCAAGACCTTCCTCGACTACCTCAACCCCAATGCGCTACAAACTGTGAAAGATGCGCTGATTGAGCCTAGCGTGGTCACCGAGGCTGGTCGTGACATCTCGGAGGGATGGTATCAATTTGAGCGCACAGGCTATTTTTATGCCGACCCCATTGACTCAATGCCTGCCAAACCTGTCTTTAACCGCGTGGTTTCGTTGCGTGATTCATGGGCTAAACAGGACCCACGCAAAGCGAAACAAACCAACAAGAATAAGGCCAAAGGGAATCGTGAGGCTGAACGGGCGCAGAAGCAAGCAGAAAAACAAGGCAGCAAACAGTCTAGTGGTGACGAAAGCAATCGACGCTCAAAGTCTGACATTCGCGCTGAACTCCGTGCCAATTCACCAGAATTGACGCAACGTTATGAACGCTATGTCGCCGAATTTGGCCTAACCCAAGACGAGGCCGATGTATTGACAGGTGACTTAGCCGTGGCGCAGTTCTTTGACGAGACCGTCAATACAGGTGTAAGTGCCAAATCTGCGGCCAACTGGGTTGCCAATGAACTGCTGCGTGAGGTCAAAGAGCAGCCTGTCTCTGACTTAAAATTTGACCCGACTGCGTTTGGTCAACTGGTGGCCTTGGTCGATGACAACACGATTTCAGGGAACATCGGCAAGACTGTACTGGGTGAGATGGTTAAGCACGGGGGCGATCCCGCCAAGATTGTCGAAAAAAAAGGACTGCAACAGATTACCGACACGGACACACTTGCACCGATGATTGCACAGATACTTTCTGATAATGAAGATAAAGTTGCTGCCTATCGGTCGGGCAAGACAGGGTTGATGGGCTTCTTTGTGGGGCAGGCGATGCGCGCTAGTAAGGGCAAGGCTGATCCGCAGTTGGTGCAGCAGTTGTTGCGTGAAAGTTTAGTATAGGTCGCTGAACGGGTTGGATGTGTCTATCTAAAAGGATGTCGAGTCTATGAGTGTGCAAGTACTTGAGCAAAAAAGATCACCGTTTCGGTTACGCATCCCACCTAAAATACGTAGCCGAAACGGCTATCAAATTCTACCGTTGGAATCTGGCGACCATTTGACACAAGCCGAATTTCATCGCCGTTACTTGATGCACCCAGAAATCAAAAAAGCAGAATTAGTCGAAGGGGTTGTGTTTATGCCTTCGCCAGCACGTGTTGATGTTCATGGATATCCGCATTTTGATATCATTGCATGGTGTTCTCCCTATCGAGCAATGACACCACACGTTCGTGGCAGCGATAATAGCTCGTTGATTCTTGATGACGACAATGAAGTACAACCAGATGTCCATCTTCGCCTAGACCCATCAGTGGGTGGTCGCTCTTATCAAAATGATGATGGCTATCTGGCTGGCACACCTGAGCTGATTATTGAAGTTGCGGCCAGCAGTGTTAGCTATGACCTCAACAGTAAAAAACAGGCATATGAACGGCATGGCATTCAAGAGTATGTTGTGTTTCAGACCTATGAGCAGGAAGTAAGCTGGTTTGTGTTACGCAACGGTGTGTATGAGGAACTGATGCCTGATGATGACGGCATTTTCCGGAGTCAGATATTTCCTGGGTTATGGCTGGATGCCAGTGCATTTTGGGCAGGTGATATGGCGTCTGTAATGCGTGTTGTGCAAGAGGGTATGAGTACACAGGCATATGCTGCGTTTATTGAAAGATTAAATCAATGATTACACAAACACAAAGAGAAAAACTAACACAATTTGCCCAAACATTGGTCAACCAAGAACAGGCAAAAGTCATCATCCCAGCCAATGAACCGCTATCCGGCTTTTGGTTTGGCGGCGGCAACATGGTGGAAGCACCCGATGGCACACTCTATCTAGTCGGTCGTTACCGCAATCATGGCGATTCACGCATGGGCTTGAAGTTGGGACAGCGTGGATTGGAGATGGTCATCTTCGAGTCGCGAGACAAAGGCAAAACATTTACAAAGATGTTCTCACTTGCCAAGACGGATCTCAATGTGGGTGAGCGCACGGTGCTGTCAATTGAAGGGACAGCGCTGCGATTTACAGACACTGATGTCGAGGGTGAGGGGGGCGTCGAGCTATTTATCTCAACAGAAAAGGACAACATTGGCTATCCTGATGTTGTATCTGGCTTTTTGAAGCCGGGTACTGGTGTGTGGACAATCGACTATATGCAGGCGGACTCGGTTGCAGGTTTACAACATGCCCAGATTCAACCGCTGCTGGAATGCCGCGACCCGCGCTATCTGAATGTCAAAGACCCGTTCTGGTTTGAACAGGCAAATGGCGACTTGTTGCTTGGCTTTGTCACCCACCCCTTTAACTGGACCAGTTCGGTGGCCTGTTATGCACGCAGGGCAGCGGGCAGTGGTGGATCAAGCAACGGTTCGACGCAATTTGATGAACCTGTTTATGACTTCTTTCCACGTGGTGTCACATGGGATGTTGCCATGAGCCGAGTGACGGCATGGATGCGTGTGCCACAAGTGGGTGTGTTTGCCGACACTGAGCCGCAGACACTGCTCTTCTATGATGGCGGTGAATCCATGCGTAATATGCAGGAGCATGAACAGGCCATTAAGCGACCGCGCGGCTATTCGTGCGAAGAATTGGGGGGGGTCGCCGTTGCGGGTTCAGATGGAATTTCAGATTTTGAGCGACTTTCCATCTATGCACCGCTCTTGGTGTCACCGCATGGATTTGGAACCAGTCGATATGTGGATGTGCTTGAAACAGCAGATGGATATTATGCGATTTGGCAGCAGTCACAGCCCGATTTCTCGCAGCCGTTGGTGATGAACTTTGTCAGTAGAGTAGAGGCAGAAGCAATTTTAGTAGGTTGACTGATAGATGGCCCTGCTCAACAATGGATTGGTATCGCTGATGTGTGTTGAGCAGGGCCACGACTGAAGAGCAAGAAAATTGTTATTACGTATTTGCTGATAGAGTGTCTGTGTTTCTGGTAATGGTTCCACACTATATTCATCCAATACCATGCGACGGCAGACTTCATACTGCGCAAGAGCCGCACTGCGCTGACCATCATAGGCTAGCAACCGCATGTGCTGAACATGGGCGTCTTCGTTCCAGGGTTCGAGTCGCAACAATTGCCGACTGGCCTTTAGCCCCGTTTTGTAATCCGCTTGCTCAACGCCATAGGTGATACATTGATACAGCCCTTCTACAAAATCCTGTTGGAAGTGTTGTTGTTGTGTCCGCACCCATTCCTCAAACACAGGTGCGCGGCGGATATAAAAGCCTTCTAAAAACGGACTTTGGTACACTTGAAGCGCGTGTTCAAATAAATCTAGAAATTTGAGCGGATTAATCTGCCCCATAAAACTTGAAAAAGCCTCAGTATCTAACCAATATGGGGCGTACTGGTTAAATGCAATGGTCCGACGAGTGATCTCCAAGTAATCGCCAAGCACTTTCTTCAAATCATAAAGGACATAGCGCAGGTTTTCCTTGGCTTTTTTTTCGGATATATCACTCCACAGTAAATCGGCAATGATACTGCGCTCATGAGGGATACCTGTCACTGCAAGATAGGTGAACAAGGCAAGCCCTCTTGGTGCCACTGTATGTGTGATGGCTCTTGTGATATGGTTTTTCTTCAATATAATTGTAGGTGTTCCAAATAGTGTGATTTTGAGCATAATTCTTGTCAAAATAATGAAGTGTTCCGGACATCATTGATAACCGGACAACACCTCGCTGATTCAACTTTTCATGTTTGTATGTGGATAACCTGTAATCATGACGTGATTAGAAATGTATAAAACAATCAATCACATTGTTAATAACTTTTTATCTAAATAAAGAATACCTTTGGTCAGGATTACAAAGAAATCCACACATTCTTGTGAACGTGTCAAATTGTAGGTTGTTCCATTGCTATTTTGATAAAAATTCTTCAGTTGCAACGTTTGTCTAACAATCATTT
>JBCCFC010000031.1:0-23049 GCA_039029935.1 Chloroflexota bacterium | reverse complement strand
TATAATTTAACCCTTGTTCTTCTACGCCGATTGCGGCCTGAACCGCTGCACGAATATTGGGCAGGACATTCATCGCCTGTTTGCGCGAAAGCTTAAACTCAAGCACCCTTTGATCGCTCAAATACACACCCAAATAAACACCTCTTCGTTGATAACTAAGATAATACTCGAAATCATCTTCCTCTGCTGCTTTGGCAACCTGTGCCGAAAATCCCTGCTCTGTAAGGTCACGAATTTTACGGGTTTTATGTCTCTGTGTATAGCGACGTTCAAAACGCTCAAGACAGACGGCAATGAATTGAGTCAACTCATCCAAATCCGAAATTAATGCAAATGATCTGCCATACCTTGTTTCGATTTGTAGCTGGTTGGCCTCGTTTACCTCCAGATCAAACACGGCATCTTCACGATATCCCTGAATGCTCAAACGGCATATGTTGCGGTCGGGTTTGTTATACATCGAACTGTAATAGGAGGGTTTCTCTTTGGTGATGCGAATATTGTGTACATCCTTCAGATGCACTCGGATTTTCGCCTCCCAATCTTTGAGTTGATCAAACTCAACATGAATCGGATTATCACCACTAAATTGTTCACGGAAAAATTTACGAATAGTTGGTGTCGAAAAAGACATTAGGACGATTCTCCTTTATGGGACGTAATTTGGATTATCTATCAACAATGTTATAGCTTAACCCTTGAGCCTCTACGGTCTTGGCCGCTTGAATCGCCGCACGAATACTGGGGAGGCTCTCTAAAAGTCGTTGGCGTGATAATTTAAATTTGAGTAATCTTTTATCGCTCAAATAGACTTTGAGAAAGATTCCTTGATATTCGTAACTCACAGTATAGCGAAAATCATCCTCTTTGGCGGCTTTGACAAGTTGCGCCCCAAATCCCTGTTCACTAAGTTCACGCCTTTTACTGGTTTTCAAGTATTGGGTACGACGGCGGTCAAAGCG
Organism: Chloroflexota bacterium; assembly: GCA_039029935.1. Classification (GTDB taxonomy): domain Bacteria; phylum Chloroflexota; class Anaerolineae; order Caldilineales; family Caldilineaceae. The sequence goes on along the minus strand of JBCCFC010000031.1, from coordinate 22,087 downwards.
TTCTTGGCAAACAGTGATAAACTGTAGTAACTCATCCAAATCGGAGACAAGCGCGGTCAATTGACCTTTTCGAGTTTCAATCTGCAACTGATTATCGGCATTACAAACAAGGTCAAACTTATCATCTTCATAATGCTGTCGAATCACCAATTGGCAAATCTTTCGCTCTTGTGTATACGCCCGAAAAGAAGAACGATACCTTGTGTTATAGATAAAAACATTTTGCACATCTTGCAAATGGGTCTTAATTTTCTCTTCCCATTCGTCTAACTCACTCGGATCGACTTGAATTGGGTTATCACCCTTAAACTCTTCACGAAAAAATTTTTGAATGGTTGGTATAGAAAAAGGCATTGAAATTGCTCTCCTTTCTAACTATCTGACCCTGTATCTAACTATCTGGCCCTGTATCCAACTATCTGGCCCTGTATCTAACTATCTGGCTCTGTAAAAAAGACCCGTTTCTGATGTACTTGAAATTTCATGCCCATCTCTTGTAATGTTCGGGCTGTGCGTACAGCCTCTGGAATTTTGAGCAACAATTCATCATAGTCCTGATAGGGGAGATGAAACTCGATGGCGGTGTTGTCTTTGTTGGATAGACGCACATTGAGGACAATTTTGACTTTATCCGAACGGACATGAAAGGCAAATTTTTCGCGGTTGGCAATTTTCTTAATCTGCGCCCGAACACCTTGAACAGTCAGATCACGAATTTTGCCCTTCTTGTTGCTCTGTGCATCTCTACGGTCCAATCGTTCATGACAGGTTGCTACAAAGTCACTGATTTCGTCCATACTCGATATGAAGATGGTCTCCTCATTGCCGTCGGCATCAATCGTCAGTTGGCCTGTCTCCATGCGACCAATGTAAAAGCGGTTGCTCCGTCGATAGCTGTAATGTAGCCCTGTATTGGGCTGGCGGACAACAATGTCACAGACCGTTTTGGCCTTACTCTGCGGCGCGTAATAGCGTCGGCTCACTTCAACATCCACATCACGAAAACGGCTGAGATGTGCGCGAATCTGGTCTTCAATGTCGCTCAATCCATCCTCGGCAATATAAATAGGTTTGTCACCCGGAAAATGATCACGAAGTAATTTTCGTACTGTATTCTTGGGTAGGGCCATGTTTCTTCACCTCTTTATAAATCCTTATAGTGAACCATGTTTTCTGTCCTGCTAGAATAACTACGCCAACCTCGATTGTATGTCATTTTAAACTTCATGCCCAACGCCTTCAACCGCCGAATATGCTGTACCGCCTCGGCTATATTGGGAATCAGTTCTTGATACTGTTTAAAGGGAATCTGGAGCTCAACTGACTCCGATTCCGAAAGACAGACATAGAGGTTCAATTTGTTATCATCGTTATTGAAGTAGAAATCAAATTTCTCCGCTTTGGCAATCTTCTTGACCTGGGCGATAATAGCCTGAATCTTGAGATTGCGCATTCGGTCGCGCCGATTTTGCTGTGCCTCACGGCGATCCAATCGCTCTTGGCAAATCGCAATTAAATCGGTCAACTCCTCAAGGTCAGAGATATAGGCAGGCTCGTTTTCATTGCCACCTTCAATGGTCAAGTAGCCCGATGCATCACGATGAATGTAGAAATAGGTTGAGTCATAATAGCCTCGTTTGCCAGGGTCATAGATTGTGAGCTGACAAATATCACGCACATCTTTGTCTTTGGCAAAAAAGGTACGGAGTTTGCTCACTTCGACATCACGCAACCCATCGATCAAGTCTTTAATCTTTGTTTCCCATTCATCAATTTCACCAATGTCCAGCATAATAGGCATATCACCTGGAAACTGTTCTCTTAACAATTTACGGATTGTGTTGTTGGGTAAAGCCATCATCCCTTCCTATCTCAACGTATACATCAATGATCAATCTTCTGGTTGAATCCACAACGTACTATAGCCATGCCGCTGCTCATTTTTATAATCACTGTTTTGTTTCACTTTAAACTTCACACCTTGCTCATACAACCCACGCGCCGACTGGATGATTGTGCGCAACTGTGGGAACAATGCCTCAAACTTGTTGAAGGGAATTTGCAGTTCTAAACACTCGCGTTCAGACAATCGCACATACAAATACATCCGTATGCTGTTGGATTTTGTGTAGTAGGCAAATCCCTCTTCTTTTGCCAACTGTTTAACACTGGCAACAATCGCCTGCTCCTTGAGGTCACGGAGTTTTTGCTTTTTTTGCACATTGGTATACCGTCGGTCGAGTTGTACCTGACACGCCTCAATAAAGCTAACAAGTTGATCAAGACTGGCGACAAATGAGGCAGGCCCACCATACTCATGTTCGATTACCAATTCGCCTTTGATATTGCGCAACAGCCGAAACTTCACTTTATCATGATCAAACCCATAACGCCGTGAGCTAGAGCCAGATTCGCGGTCCGGGTCTTGAATGTAGAAGTTGCAAATACAGTCATCAAAGGCATAGCGCGAGGAATAGTTATAGGACAGCTCAAAGCCAATATCACGGATGGCCGACAGCCGTTCTCGGATTTTTGCCTCCCAAGAATCACGTTCCTCCTCTGGAATTTGGAGTGCCTGCTGTGTGGCAAAATAGGTTTGCATTAGTTTGCGTAACGTGTTGTCTGGCATGGACATGTTGAGCATCCTTCATGTGTTGTAATCATCATCTGTAAAAGTAGTATACACTAAGAAGAACGTTTGTGCAACCTAGTGTACGGGTATAACTTATGGAAGCAGCCCGCAAGTGGTCCAGAAATTCTCTCAAACAGATAAAAGAGGCAAGGCCACTCACCTCACCTTCACCACCTCAAGTATGAGTATATAGAATCACTCATGAAAGAGCAACTTGTGCAAACATAAGTGGCAAATTCGTCCACCACGGGAGTGTATCTGCCTAGATTTGCCAGTTATGTGTAATGCCGTGGGTACATAAAAAAAGATGACTGTAGCGAATTGTGCAAGGAGTGTAGCGATTTATGTATTCACGCTGGCGCAAGAGTGGCGTATGATTAGTTCATCCATGATGGCGTGATATGAGCGGTGTACAACTCGTTCTGCGGCAATTTTTGGTAAGACCGTTGGGGTGCCATCATAATTATACATAGAAAATGATACATAGAAGGAATTTAAAATGGCTAGAAGAATTTTGCGGATTGATGAACAAACCGCTGCAAAAGACATGAGCGGACGGATATATATTGTCACCGGAGCCAATTCTGGTGTCGGTCTTGAAACGACAAGACAGTTGGTCAAGCAAGGCGGTCATGTGGTCATGGCCTGTCGCAGAACGGAAGCGGGAGAAGAAGAGGCGCAGAGTTTCAGTGGGCTGAAGGGCAGCTACGAAGTCATGAAACTTGATCTCGCTGATCTGCAATCAGTGCGAAATTTTGTGGCTGCATTCTTGGCAAAATATGACAGACTCGACGGGCTGGCGTGCAATGCTGGCTTCGTGAATATGAAGAGTGTACCTGAATATACGACAGATGGGTTTGAGACGACCCTAGCGGTCAGCTACATCGGTCATTTTCTGCTGACCGAATTACTGTTGGATGTATTGAAGAAAAGTGCGCCATCTAGAATGGTAATTCTTTCATCCGTTGTTCATGCAGGCAGTCCAAATAACCGACCCGATGTACATTTAGACGATTTGCACTATAAGACCAGAAAATTTAACAATTTTGGCGCTTATGGAGAGGCCAAAGTTGCTACCAATTTATATGCACTGGAACTCGCCGACAGACTGGAAGGCACAGGTGTCTCCGCCTTCTCGGTTCACCCTGGTTGGGCACGATCTAACTTTGGCTCCGGTAGGGGGTTGATGATCAAGATGCTGATGGGCATTGTGAGACCATTGACCAGATCGATGAGTGACAGCAGCGAAGAATCCGCCCAAACATCGCTTCATTGTCTGCTCTCGGATGATGCGCCCAACCATTCCGGTGCGTATTTTAGCCAAAGCAGTGTACTTTACCGAGACAAAGAGTGCAAAGATGGCGGGTGGCCGCTGGAATCGCCAAACCCAAATGCCAAAGATATAGATAAGGCTCGGAAATTAGTTGCGTTGAGTGCTGAAATGGTGGGGTTAAACAATGAGTAAACACTGGACAACAGACTATAAATCAGCAATCTCACACAGGTATTGCCCCAACAAAACCCCATCCCCCCATGTCAAACTTACACCTTCCTCTTCAAGTCCCCAACAATGGCTAAGTACACAATCAACAAGCGCACTGGCGGCTATCTCCTCTCGTGTATAGCGCAGTATCTCGCTAAAAATACCGATGCGTTCATCCACCAAGGCCACCCGCTGCTCAAACCAATCATCACCGGATTGACTATTGGGCAATTGGTTCTGCATAAAGCGACCCAGTTCCAAAACGGGTGGGCCAATCGCCCCCTTGGGATCAATTGCCACCCAGCCTTGTTGTTGATCAAACAGAATATTTTCATGGTGCAAATCACCATGTAACACAACATCACCAGGCGAATTGTGGACAATCTCGTTTAGGGCTGTTTCTGTCTTGTCAAGCAACTTGCGTGGCATTCTTTCTGTTGGGTCTAACTCAGTCCGAACGTCATGAAATGCACGTGTCACCCAACGGGTGAACATTGGCATGGAATGGGTGGCAGGCACTGGTGCAGGCAGTTGGCGCATAATCTGTGCGGCAATCTCTGTTTGCTCGCGGTTATCGCCATGCGCCAAGAGCATCGTCCCTGGTTGCACCCGTTCCATCAAAATTGCACCCAATTGGCGGTCAGCGTCAATAAATCGAACCGCCCCTTTGCCGTCATAGACCTGCAATGCTTCCATTTCGGTAAACAGTTCAGGATTATGTATACACAATTTTAAGGCCACAGGCAAGTCATTAGGTAATGTCGTAAATTCAATATAGCCCATGCTCAAATGGCTGCTACGAACACCTTCGGGCAAATCCCATTTCTCACGACATTGTTGCAACAAATCGGGCAAGGTGGGCAACCAAGTACGGCCCTCATCGCCAAAGACATTGTGAACAGTTTCGATAAATGATTGTGGTAGTTCCATTGGGTTTCCCTTATGCGTCATAATCATGATGCTCCTCCGCACGGTCCTGTGGGACAAAGCCAATGGCGTCTCGTGCATGATCAATGTCCACCCAGCGATAGTCGTTATTCGACATGCCATAAAAAATATCAAATCGCAGATCATCGGGTGCGTTCACACAGCATTCAAACATCTGCACAATATCGCGCTGACTGACATAAATATCGGCTCCTTGTGGTGGACGAGGGCGGTCACGCTCCACTTGGCCGATACGCACACAAAGACAGGAAAGCCCATGTCGATACGCATAGACCCGCGCCAACGATTCCGTCCACACCTTGGATGCGCCATAAATACCACGCGGCTCGGCAGGAATATCCGGCGAGATGATTGCCACATCATCAGGGATATCATCATGACGCCGCTCCATCATGGCCTTATATGGCTCCTGCTCGCGATGCCCCTGCGACACCATGATGCTGCTGGCCGCTACAATGCGTGACACCCCTGCCATGCGACACGCCTCAAAGACATGATATGTGCCGATGATGTTGTTATCGCGGACGCTCTCCCATTCTCTGCCCTCTGGATCCGCTGCCAGATGCACAACCACATCCATGCCCGCAACCGCCTGTTGAATGCGCTCAAAGTCGGTGAGGGTGCAGAGCGTAAATTTCTCTGATGGAATGTCCAATGACCAAGATTTGGGTACACGGATGGATGGTGTGTCTGTGCAGTCAAGCGCATAGGCATCATAACGGTCGGGCTGATCGAGGAAGTGCTTGAAGACCATATAGCCGATTTGTCCGGTTGCGCCCGTGACGAGTACTTTTTTGATTGTCATGTTGGTTTCTCTCTTCAAAGTAGTCTGTTGCAAAGTAGATGTCGGTAAAGAAGATATAGCAATATTGGAACGGTCTGTATCTAAAATAGAGTCAATAGGATTTGTATTCAAGTTATTTTGATAGGCTTTTAATGCCCCACGTAGTGCATCTTGGCGAGACACTTCATTTGTTTTTGCTACTTGGACGAGCTGCTCTGATGCTAAACTATCAAGATGAAAAGCAACACGCTCGCTTCGGTTATAGTTGGCCTGTGCGGGTAGTGGTAATTTTAGTGCGGCAACATACGCCAGCGCGGATTCAATTACACGCTGACGACTGGTTTCATACTCTTGTGCTAAATTATCCAATGAGGCTAAATCGGCACTACTTAACCAGAGATCAAGTCGCGACTTTTTAGCCGCTCGTCTCTTCATGAAAACGCCTTCCAGAGTGAAAATGCGATGACAGACCTCAATGGATATCGCATTAATAATCCGTGAATCATGTGATAGACAAACCATCCCAAACGCGTTTTTGGGCTAGGAACATATCCAACAAAAACCCAATCATCATGCGCTTTGGGTGTAAACGTTCGCAGTTCAGGTGGCGGGTTTAAGGCCATGCGGTCAAAGTCACGCGCCACTCTTTTCAAATACGGGGTCATATCGATTTTGCTCATCATGCCGTTGATTTTGATATTTTTTTTAATCATGGTATTGTTTTGGGCAAGAGGGGAGACGACTGTGCGAGAGTCATCTCCCCAGAAGATTAGGCTACAGCCTTCTCTTCGCGAGCGCATGTGCAAGTCTTTTCATCATGAGAAACAGGCCACTGATTCCCACAATCAAAACACCAGCAGATGCCAAGACCGCAAGAAATGTCCGTGCTTGTACAGTACGGGCATTTCTCTTTCTCGCTCTCTTGCCCCTTCAAATCGCCTCACCCCCTTTCCGATTTATGAGAAAGCTTTATACTACTAAATGGTAGTACGAGGTGAGTGTACAACTATTTTATTGTCTTGTCAAATTCGGTTGCGTGTTTTTTGCTTTCTGTTCAGCCAAATATCGATCTTTCAGATAATTCCAACGATTCCGAACTTCCCATACCTCCTCGTCATCTTCATCCTTATAGAATTCACCACGCTCCATCGCCTCTCTGATAATCGCGTTGAGTTTTCGCCAGTTTTGTGCAAACTTGGAGTCAGACGGCTCACGTGTGTCTATTTCAGCAACGGTTTGGTTGGATTCCTCCGATTTCACGGCTACAGATATTACTTGCATCTTATCTTCTCCTAAAACGCGGCAAACACTATCTCCACTGCCTCAAACAGCAGCCATAACAGCAACCTCATGCATCAACTGCTCACCCAATGCATCGGATGCCACATCGAGATCATAGTCCATTTGCAACCCAAGCCAGAACTGCGGTGACATGTTAAAATAACGAGCAAAGCGAAGTGCAATATCAGCGGTAATACTATAGTTGCCCTGTATAATTTCGCAGATCGTCTGAACGGGTACTCGAATTGCCAAGGCGAGTTGGCTTTGATTGATCCCCATCGGCTTAAGAAATTCTTCTAATAATACCTCGCCTGGATGTACTGGATTTAATTTTTCTGAATCATTCATATTGATGTAGATTATGATAGGGTAGAAAACACAGTCTCAACCGCCCTCAACGTCTGCCCAATCTCCGCATCCCCATGCACACGACTCACAAACCCAGCCTCAAACTGGCTAGGCGCAAAGTATACACCCTGTTCCATCATGGCATGGAAGTAACGACCATATTTCTCCGTATCCGCATGTTCCTTGGCACTGGCATAATCGGTAATCACGGCATCGGCATCACGCAAGAAATAGAAACCCATCATCGTGCCAGCACATCCTGACTGAATCGGATGTTGTGCTTTTTTTGCAGCAGCATTGATGCCATCGACCAATGTGCTGGTTTGGGCTGCAATGGCATCAAAGACACCGGGTTCGAGGATAGACTGAATTGTCACCAAACCTGCTGTCATCGCCAGTGGATTGCCAGAAAGCGTTCCCGCCTGATACATCGGTCCTGCTGGCGCAACAGTCTCCATGATAGCACGTTTGCCTGCATAGGCTCCGACAGGCAGACCACCGCCGATGACCTTGCCCAAACAGGTGATGTCTGGGTCCAGATTCCAGTACGCCTGCGCACCACCTGGGGCAACACGGAAGCCCGTCATGACCTCATCCATGATAAAAAGCGCGCCAAACTCATGACAGAGATCGCACAGCCCTTGGAGATAGCCATCCTCGGGCAGCACAAAGCCCATATTGGCTGCAATCGGCTCGACAATGGCTCCGGCAATTTCCTCTGGATACTGTTCAAAGAGCGCACGGATGGCGTCCAAATCGTTGAACGGCGCAATCAGCGTGTCACCCGTTGTGGCAGCAGGGACCCCAGGTGAATCGGGCAATCCCAATGTCGCCACGCCACTGCCCGCCTGCACCAGTAGCATGTCCGCATGACCGTGATAGCAGCCTGCAAACTTGATGATCTTGCTGCGTCCTGTGTAGGCACGTGCCAGTCGCAAAGCACTCATACACGCCTCTGTCCCCGAATTGACAAAGCGGATCATCTCGATAGACGGCACGGTATCGATGACCAACTGCGCCAATTCATTCTCAATGGCCGTTGGTGCGCCATAGCTTGTGCCCCGCACTGCCGCCTCTTGCAGCGCAGAAACCACCGCTGAGTGTGCATGCCCCAAAATCAACGGTCCCCATGACTGCACATAGTCGATATATTCGTTGCCATCCACATCCCAGAACCGTGCACCCTCACCGCGTTCGATGAAGCGTGGTGTGCCGCCGACGCTGCCAAAGGCGCGGACAGGACTGTTGACACCGCCCGGAATTAGGTTGACGGCTTCGCTGTATAGTTTTTCAGAATTGGTAATGTTCATTGTGTTCTAATACTCCTTGTATGTGATTTGGTATATCTGTAGGCCGATTCGTGACTGCCCTTAATGGCCTGTTAATTTATCTGAAATGTTGTTTGTTAAATTAAAATCATATCAACTCATTCATACATTGACATATACATTCGGGCATTGGGACGCGGTTCTGACTTTGTCATTTTGCGTACTTCGTGTGCGTTTGATTTGATGTCTTTAATTGGTGTGTGTGCAACAACTTCGCCATTATTGAGTGCAATTGCGATAACACCAACAATGCCAAGAGGTCCTGTATACGGGTAAGAAAGTCGCACAGGAACAGTCCAAACAGATTCGACAGGGAATGAATCTGAGGAGGTATTTATTATCATCGGTCTTCCCGCATGGATTTGATTGCCAACTTTATCGAGTAGAAAATCGGCAGCTATCCCGTGTGCCGATTTTATATCTATGCAACCATTAGGGGAGTCATTTCTCATTCCAAACATCCTTATGCGTATAAAATTTCAATTGACCAGTTTGTTTTCGTGTAAGAATATCTTCCATGTCATTATACAGAGGTGAACTCGAGGATATCATAACATTTGTCCGTGATGAGATTTTAAATTTAATATGTCGCTTATTTATTACATTGTATACAAAATTACATAGTTGATTCATACTCATTAAATAAATGTCTTCTACTGAATAAACAGAGTTGATAGGAATTAAATGATATATAAATTAATTACTATCAACTCTGTTAGTATTTGGTTGAATTAAAGCCCCAGCTAAACAAGCTCATGCTGCAAAAAATCAATCAACGAATCAAATTCATCCCACTTGGGTGCGACGCTCATGGCACTTTCATCCACCTTGAAGTCGTCCATCTCCGTGACGCTGGCTTTTTTATTGCCCCTACTGGCTGATGTGCGTTTACGCGTGGTCTTACGCTTGGCAGAGGTACGCTTAGAGCCACTGCGACCGTTGCCATTGGCTGATGACTGTTCGCTGGAATTTTGTCCGCTAGCACGAGATTTCTTTTTGCTCGATGTCCCGTTTGCAAAAAGAGACTCCGGATCAAAGCCATCATAGTCAAACTCTGGCAAACGACGTTTTTCCAATGGGTTACCGATCAGCTTTTCAATCTGATTGACCATCCACTTGTCATCATCATGCGCAAAGGTGAACGCCTCGCCTTCCTTGGTGGCGCGACCTGTGCGACCAATGCGATGGGTGTAAGCATCCAGCGTGTCCGGCATGTCAAAGTTGATGACATGCGTGATATCGGAAACGTCAATACCTCTCGCTGCAATGTCAGTCGCTACCAGAATGTCGTACTTGCCATCATGAAATCCGTTGATTGCCTCTTGTCGTCGGTTCTGTGACATGTTCCCTTGCAAGGCTGCGGCTCTATATCCTTTGCGTTCTAGTGTACGTGCCAAGTCTCGTGCGCGGTACTTTGTGCGTGTAAAGACCAGTTTTCGCCCTTCAAATAACTGTGGCAACATGGCAAGCAGCAGATCACGCTTGCGTTTGTGAGGGATGGGATATAGCACATGCGAAACCGTTTTTGCTGGTGCGATTTGCCCAATTTGAACTGTCTTGGGATTTTTGAGAATGTCCTGTGATAATCTGCGAATATCATCCGGCATGGTCGCTGAAAAGAACATAGTCTGTCGTCGTTTGGGGACAAACTTCAGAATCCGCTTGATATCGGGCAAAAAGCCCATATCACACATGCGGTCGGCTTCATCCAGCACGAGAAACTCGACATGACTGAGATCAACCGTCTCATCGCGCAGCAAGTCCAGAAGACGCCCCGGACAGGCAACCACAATTTCTGCCCCACGCCATAACGCCTCTTCCTGACCACTTTTGTTCACACCGCCATAAACCGCAATCGTGCGTACCCTTGTCCGCTGGCTTAACCCTTGGCTCGCCTCTAAAATCTGTTCGGCCAGTTCACGCGTGGGGGCCACAATCAACGCTCGCACTTGCCCTAGCTGACCACTGGCTAATTTATTCAAAATCGGCAACAAAAATGCTGCCGTTTTCCCTGTACCTGTCTGTGCCAATCCCAATACATCGCGCCCTTCTAGCGCGTAAGGAATGGCTTGCTCCTGAATCGGGGTTGGGTCTGTAAATCCGACGGCCTTAACACCCGCCATTACTCGTCTATCTAAGGAAAATTGTTCAAAACTCATTCAAATTACTCTTACTTTATTGTGTTAATTAGACCATTCCACAAAACAAAATGCCTATTGAAACGCAGAACGAGCACTCTCTAGGGCGGGGCATACACGTGTACACCGACATTAGAGAGTGCCTACTCCACAGGTATTTATTTTTGTGGAATAACTTTACTCGAATACTCATGCACGAAATCCACCAACCGTCGTACATTATCGACAGGTGTTTGCGGTAGAATTCCGTGTCCTAAATTAAAGATATGTCCAGGGCGTCCCGCCGCTTGGTCCAGCACACGTTGCGCCCGTTGTTGCAACTCATCCCACGGCGCAAACAGGGCCAATGGGTCTAGGTTGCCCTGAACAGCAACCGTGCGCGTCTCTGGTGCATTTAAGCGCGCCCATGCTGTATCCAGATCGATGCGCCAATCGACACCGATGACATCGCCACCAGCCTCTTTGATATCCTCCAGCATGCCATTGGTGTTGGTGCCAAAGTGAATAATCGGGACGCCTCCCTGCTGTGCAATTTCGATAGCACGACGGCTATAGGGCTGCACATATTGGCGATAGTCGTCAGGGCTCAACGCGCCTACCCAAGAATCAAACAGTTGCAGTACCTGTGCTCCTGCTTTGGCCTGAGCCAACATATACTGTCCCACAAGCTCACTCAGCTTCTGCATCAACACATGCCATGTCTCTGGCGCACCCATCATCATGCCTTTGGCGTGGACATAGTTCCGACTGCCACCACCTTCAATGGCATAAGATGCCAAGGTAAATGGTGCACCACTAAATCCAATCAGCGGAATCCCTCGTGGGTCTAGCTCTTTGCGTACCAGCCCAATGGCCTGTAATGTAAACCACAGACTCTCCTCTGGTGATGGTACACGCAATGCCTCGACATCCGCCGTTGTGCGTATGGGATTGTGAATCAAAGGCCCTTCACCCTTGACAAACTCTAAGCTCAAGCCCATGCCTTCCAAGGGCGGCAGAATATCTGCAAAAATGATGGCCGCATCCAAATCAAAGGCGTTGATTGGCTGCATTGTCACTTCACAGGCCAAGTCAGGTGTTTTGATAATTTCGAGAATGGTATAACGTTCGCGCAATTGACGATATTCTGCCATATACCGCCCCGCCTGGCGCATGAGCCAAACAGGTGTCGCATCCACAGGCTGTTGATTACAAGCAGAGAGAAAACGATTATTTGTCATTTTATATTTATAACTGTTTATTTGTTTTAATTGTTGATATCCGTAGGTCACGCTACCAGCGTGACATGCTTTATTTTATAGCTACCCCAACCAATCAACGACATCTTTGGAAAAATAGGTTAAGATCATATCCGCCCCGGCGCGTTTGATCCCCACAAGACTCTCGATAGCGCAACGCTCAAGGTCGAGCCAACCGTTGGCTGCTGCGGCATGAAGCATGGCAAATTCGCCACTGACTTGATAGGCCGCCACCGGAAAGTCATACTGTTCCCGTGTTGCGCGAATGATGTCCAGATACGGCATGGCTGGTTTGACCATGATCATGTCCGCACCCTCGGCCACATCCAACGCAATCTCCTTCATTGCCTCGCGACTATTGGCTGGGTCCATCTGATATTGGCTGCGATCTCCAAAACTGGGTGGACTTTCCGCAGCGTCGCGAAATGGACCATAAAAGCCGCTGGCGTACTTTGCAGCATAACTCATAATCGGAATATGGTGCTGTCCGGCATCATCCAATGCCACCCGAATTGCCCCGACCATGCCATCAATCATACCCGATGGTGCAATGATGTCTGCCCCCGCCAGCGCATGGGTCACAGAGGCTTTGCCCAATATCTCCAATGTCGGATCGTTGAGCAAATACCCATCAGGTAGGTCCGCACGATAGTGTTCTGTGTCCGGCATGTTGATGATGCCACAATGACCGTGATCCGTGTACTCACAAAAACACATGTCAGATAGAATCATCAGGTCTGGCGCCACTTCTTTCACCGCACGAATCGCCTTTGGCACAATCCCGTCATGGCTAAAGTTGTCGCTTCCACAATGGTCCTTATCCGACGGAATGCCAAAAAACATAATCGCTGGGATATCCCGTGCAACAATTTCTGGAATTTCGCGGACAAGCATGTCTATAGACCACTGATGTTGCCCTGGCATAGAGCGAATTGGGTTCTTGATGCCTTCGCCTGTACGCACAAAAAGTGGATAGATCAAATCGGCGGGTGTCAGAATGGTTTCTTGAACCATTCGCCGCAAATTGGCGGTGAGTCTCAACCGCCTTGGTCGTAACGCTGGAAAAGAAGTTGTTTTATTCATGATGATGTTTCTTTGTTTCATGTATGATTTTAATAGACGGGGCAGATAAAACCGAGTCTTGAACAGACTCGGTTTTACAAAATTGTGGTTGTCTGGATTGTTTGCTGATTATGTCGGCAAATTTTCTGGGTCTATGCCAAGTGACCGTAAATACTCTGCCATTGCATTGGCTCTGGCTTCCGATTCGTTGGCTCTGGCTTCTGACTCCACTAACTGTGTCTCTGTATTCGCTAACTGTGTCTCTGTATTCGCCATATGGGTCCGCAATTCAGTTACTTCTTGGCGTAATTCTTGATGATTGGGCAGGTAATCCCCTTGGGTATCATAACAACGAACCTCATATCCTTCTAATCCAATCCACATCCCCACAGGGTCCAACCATAGGCGACCTTCTGCATTGGGTTGCATGATGATATACCCATTAGGCGTCAGTTCATAGCCAATGATTTCACGATGGTTGATTTCATCCGTTCGCCTATCATAAATCGTATCAATAATGATATAATAGGGGACACCTGCTTGTGTGTATCCTTGTAGTTTTCTATCAAAATCAGCATGACGGTTTGATGGGGACGTAACCTCAATAACCATGCTTGGCATCGTTCCTTCTTCACGTACATTAAATGTACTTCGTGGTCTATTTGGCTCAGTGACACCATAGACCACAGAAATGTCGGGACGGTATGGATTTATATTTGGCATATTAAAATCCATACCCACTTCGCGGAAGATGGTTGGTGGCGGAACATGTGGAACCTCCGTGAGAAAAACACCTTTTACATAGGCTAAAACTTTTTCATGCTCGCTGATACTCATCAGTGTATCCCCTTCTTCTGGGTGTAGGTAGTCTTCATAGGTCAGTGGAACTTGGACCCAGCGTTCATTCCCATCAGCGTCTGTCTGGATAACATCACGGAAACCGTAAATATATCTGCCCGTTTCTGGGTCAATGACGTCCGTATAAGGAGGGGAAGGAACGGGAAATTTTTTTAGATACCCATTGGCCGTCTCTATGATATGCTGGTTATCACCAATTTTCAATGCAAAGGGGACGTTTGTTACATATTGATGGTTTCGAGTGCTTACTTGTACTGTCATACTTAAATTTCTCCCAGCTACTTCACGATTTGTTGTAATCAGACTATTGTATCGTGTTTAATACGCGTGTCCAAATTATCTCATGAATTGTCTCTACTGTCTGTGTGGCATCAACCACAAACCAGCGTTCTGGGTCGGCTTTGATGAGTTGCTGGTAGCCATGATGAACCGCTTGATGAAATTGGAGTGCCTGTGCATCCAGCCGGTTCCATTCACCCTCGGTGTCAGACAGCTTTCGCTGGATGCCCTGTTCGGGGTCGATGTCCAGATAAATGGTGAGATTGGGACGCAACGAATCTGTCGCAAAATCAATAATTTGGCGTAGTGCAGTTAACCGTTGTGCTTGTTCTATAGGGTCAGTTGTATAGCCATACCCTTGATAGGCAAGTGTGCTGTCAGCAAAGCGGTCGCAGAGGATAATCTGTCCCTCTGCCAATGCTGGGCGAATGGCCTGATGGACTAGCTGCGCACGGGCGGCGTTAAACAGCAGTGCCTCGGCGCGTGGATTCATATCTGTGTGTGCAGGGTCGAGCAGAAGTGAGCGAATCGACCCACCAATGGTTGTTCCACCGGGTTCACGGGTGAGCAGTACGCGGTGATTTTGCGCCTGCAATGCCTCGGCCAGTAGACGGATCTGCGTTGTTTTGCCACCACCGTCCGGGCCTTCAAAGGTGATGAAGTAGCCTTGTTTATTTTGTATTGGATCACTCATGATGAAGAAGTTCAAGTGCAGGAAGTGAAAGAAACCGAGTTTTTTGTAAAAAACTCGGTTTCTTTCACTTCCTGCACTTGAACAGTTTACTTTCTAAAGATACGCACACGCCGATTGGGTTCACGCCCATAGCTGTGGCTAACCAAGTTGGCAGCACGTGCCAATTGGTGTTGTTGACTGCGGATTGCTGCGGATTGCGCACTGAGTTCGATCTCTTCCTCTCCACGCAATACGCGTTGAATGGCATCCTGTGCTTCACGCATTGCATTGGTAAAGGGATCCGCTGGTGCGCTGGACATCTGAAAAATGTCCACCAGGCACTGCTCCATCTGTGTCACAGTATTGCTACGTAAGATATAGATGGGAATGCCATTGCGTTCAGCATCAGCGATGGGTTGTGGTTGTTGACGATAGTAATTCTTCAACGTCATGACCACATCACTGTCGCTCAACTCTTCTACAATCTTCACCGACACATTAAGGCTTTTGGCCGCAGAGCGCAAACGATTTTGACCGATACCATATGGATAAATGGCAATTTTACGATCAGGTTTGTTTGCCTGAGCATTATCCCCATTTGGAGACCAACTGGTTGTGCCAACTTCGCTATTTTGGGTCGCCGTACCATACTCTCCATTGGATCGATAGCCATTCATTTGGGGTCCCATCTGGTTTGGTTCTTGCACAACATCACGATCTCGCCCACGTCGTGACCGTTGACGCCCGCGATGGGCGGGCGCAGGTGGAACCCCAATTGCCTCCGCCTTCTCGATCTGTACATGCCCGTCCTCGCTCAACACACGTTCCTCCGGTGTCAAGGTCCAGCCACGCAACAACGCATCCACCGCCTCACCCACATTGTGATGAATAATCATGTGCTGACGGTCTTGGATTTCGATCAACACGCTAAATGTCGGTGGTGCTTTGCGTTCCAACACACTCTTCTGTGTCCCCCGCCGTCGTGCTTCCTCATCCGACAAGGTAACAGATTCAATGCCACCCACCAAATCACTGAGTGTTGGGTTCATGAGCAGATTTTCGAGCGTGATACCATGTGCTGTGCCGATGAGTTGTACACCACGCTCGGCAATGGTGCGCGCTGCGGCTGCCTCAAGCTGTCGCCCGATCTCGTCAATGATGATGACCTCTGGCATATGGTTTTCCACCGCCTCAATCATCACCTCATGTTGCAAATCTGGCTCAGGGACCTGCATCCGTCGCGCACGACCAATGGCAGGGTGTGGAATATCACCATCGCCCGCAATTTCATTGCTGGTATCAACAACGACAACGCGCTTACTCTCGCCACGCACCCGTGCCGCCTCACGCAGCAGCGTTGTTTTACCAACACCGGGTCGCCCAAGCAGCAGAATACTCTTGCCGCTCATCACGATATCTTTGATGATTTCACTGGTTCCATAGACAGCACGCCCCACACGGCAGGTCAGGCCAATCACCTTGCCTTTGCGATTGCGAATCGCCGAGATGCGATGCAGTGTGCGCTCAATCCCGGCCCGGTTATCGCTGCCAAAGGTCCCAATATGCTGAATCACATGATCGATATCCTCAATCCTGATTTCCATATCGCTGAGAGACAACTCGCCATTGGAAAAACGCGCCTCTGGCAGTCGCCCCAAATCCATCACGACTTCGATGAGATTGTTGCGGTTGTTGGTCTGTTCAAGTTTGGCCCGAATTTCATCCGGCAACACGGCTAACAATACATCAAGGTCGTCTGTAATATATAGTGTGTTATGATCTGATTTTATATTTGTCAAATTAGTTTCTGGTAAATTTTCTTTATTGTTCTCTATGACGATGCTTTCGGTTTCGTTTATGGTCATCACATCTGTTGTCGAAACAACAGGTTCATGAACTGTGTTTTCTACAGATTTTGATTGATTCAAGATTCACCTTTTGTCCAGTAGGTCAGTAGGTCGGTATTCGGTAAGTCGGTATTCGGTAGGTCGGTATTCGGTAGGTCGGTATTCGATCCCTCACCGATTACTGACCTACCGACTGATCCACCAATTACTGACCCACCGCCTCACTGCTGACTAATTCTACTACCACCCTGCGGTACACTATACGGTGTTGGTATCGCTTCTGCCGCAGGCTGTAAAACAGGTACAGTTGCTCGTTGGAGGACACGTACCCCTTGAACAACGTGTTTTACCAAACGTGCCCTATCTGTAAATGGTGCAAATCCATATTCATCCAAAATCGAACTAAGTCCGCCCTGATAATCAGCCACACCCATGTACAATGATTGACTACGTGAGCCGTCAAATGAAGTCGCGTTGAATGGCTGATAGAGACGCTGTTGCTTTGCTGACCAAAGCGCATAACGCAGGAGCTCGTGAATTGCTGTTGTATCTGGATTGTGGGTATCGACCCAGAGCCGTAACCAGATACCACGGGCAGCGGACGCTATTTGAATTGCACCATGCAATGTATTGTGTCTTGTTTCGCTGGTTTTATTATTTCGACCATAATGATGACTCCGATTGTTTTGTTTTGTATTAGGGCTGTTGTTGTGTGCTGATAATGATGTCAACACATAAGTACGACAAGAACCTGCATAAACCCACTCTAAAATCGGTGGCTTTAAACGATCATGCGTTGAGCTTGTGCCACCTTGACTTCCCTCTGCCTGTTGAACAGGCACAGGCGTGACCTGTGAATAGAGACGACGTAGACCCCATTCATCAGATTTTTGCAGTCCACGGATTGCAGGTGAAATGGTTGATTCGTCAATCTCAAACTGAGACAGTAGCGGTTCAATTCTGGAGACGGGTAATCGCCAAATCGTTTGACGGCTGTAACGAATAAATCCATTTTGAGCAAACGTTTGAACAGGCAGCGGTTGATCGGGCAAATCCGCGTATAAACGCAGGATGCCCTGTTTGGCTGCTTCCTGGGACGTATAGGCGATCAGTTTTTCCCAAATTGATGGATGGCCCCAAGGTTTGTCTAGGGCTGGTGCAATTAGAAGAAGATCACTCTCTGGACGTCCAGAACGTTTTTGGATTTGAATAAATCCCGCGTGATTAAATTGATGTTCATGATGATTGGTCTCGCTTTTTCCATTGCGTCCATTTGCAGTAGAATGCTGTGTACCCAAACCATTTTTGTTGGCGCGCGGCTCAAGTATATAGGTTGTAATTTTTCCATCATTCCAAGGAATGGCTGCTTGGATAGAATCCCACAACACGGTGTGCGCTCTAGCACCCTGCCCCTGTTGTAGCAAGGATTGAATGATGTTTAATTCTGTTGTTTGCCGGCCCAGACGTTGCATCAATACAACATCACTTATTTGAAATGGGCGTATCACTAAATAAAATTTTTCTCCAAAGGGATGCAGCGACACAACACATATTGTTGTACATGCATACCCTCATCTAAAAGCGATTAATCAAAATTAAAAGGCAAAACGCTAATCCTAATAAACGCACGTTACATTATAGCCTATATTTCTATATACGCAAAACGAAAACATGCGTTTTCTCTAAACGTTTACACTACGTTTTGGGTTCACCCTATACGCACCCTACATCAATTAGTGGAATATAGAGGGAATTTTAACCTCATTCCCGCCGAATCTAATGTGTTCAGATAACATATTTTGCTTTTTTGCAAAAATTTAACTATACATTAACATATCTTCAGGGTATAATAGGGAGTCATAGTACTATAGAGAAATACGAACACGAAAATCTCTATATAAATGAAGGAATACCATCTTTGATTAGCGATCAATATATTCTCGAAGAAAAAATTGGGCAGGGGGGGATGGGCATCGTCCATCGTGCCATAGAGCGGATTACAGGTGATGAAGTCGCGTTCAAGCATGTTATCTTGGGGGCAGACCATCCGGTATCAGATGAGCAAACGATTGCCGAAACGCTCAGAAGTCTCCATTTTGCCCTCGCCCATGAATTCCGAATTTTGGCCTCACTGCGCCATCCACATATCATCAGCGTTTTGGACTACGGTTTTGATCATAATCGACAGCCGTATTTCACCATGCCCTATTTGCACAATGCCAAGACCATCATTGAGGCAGGCATCAATCAATCAGAAAAGCGACGTGTCCAACTAGTACAACAAACATTGCAGGCGTTGGCCTATTTACATCGGCGTGGCATTTTTCACCGTGATCTAAAACCAGGCAATGTCCTTGTCGAAAATGGACTTACCGAAAATGGAGATACTGGCAGTGTTCGTGTGCTTGACTTTGGTCTGGCTGTTGCGCGAGAGCAGGTGACAACGCCTGCTGGTTCATGGGCCTATCTTGCACCGGAGATACTCTCTGAGCAACCGCTGACCGAGGCGGCCGATCTCTATGCCGTTGGTGTGTTGGCCTATCAATTGTTTGCTGGTAATTTACCCTTTGACCCCACTGATCCGGAATTTATTGATCTATTGTTGGATATGCCACCCGATTTAACCTGTTTGGAGACAGGGGATGGGGTCTCCGATAATGAAGGTATTGCTTCGGTTATCGGTCGCTTATTAGAGAAGGACCCACAGGATCGCTATCCCAGCGCGGACGCGGCTATTGTGGCTTTTAGTCGCGCCATTGGCGAACCAACACCACAGGAAAGCACAGCCATTCGCGAAAGTTTTCTACAGGCCGCCGAGTTTGTCGGGCGTGAGCAGGAACTCGCATGGTTAACAGAGGCATTGGTGGAAGCACGCCAAAATATCGGCTCATCGTGGTTGATTGGCGGTGAAAGTGGTGTTGGTAAATCGCGTCTGCTGGCAGAATTGCGCATCAAAGCATTGGTCTCTGGATTCCTTGTCCTCCAAGGGCAGAGCGTACAGGATGGTCGTACACCCTATCGCGTCTGGCGTGAACCATTGCGTCGTCTGATTTTATCCGCTGAGATCGATGATTTAACGGCGGGTGTCCTCAAATCACTGCTCCCTGATATTGATCGTTTGTTGGGTCGCACCATACCAACCGTTCCTGAACTGAGTGGACAGGCGGGGCAGCAACGGTTGCTGGGTGTCATCGCCTCTATTTTTCGCCAACAAACAACACCCATTCTTGTCATTTTAGAGGATTTACAGTGGGCAGAAGAGAGTCTTGTACTGTTAAATCATCTAAATCGTATGGTTCCCAATTTACCAGTAATGATTATTGGTAGCTACCGCGATGATGAACGCCTTACATTGGGAGACGACATATCAACTGTACCCACTGAGCAACATCTAAAACTCGAACGTCTATCCAATACTGATATCGTCAACTTGAGTACATCTATGTTAGGGGACGTGGGACAGCAGCCTGAGATTCTTTCCTTATTACAACGTGAAACCGAGGGCAACGCCTTTTTCTTGGTCGAGGTTGTACGTGCCTTGGCCGAGGAAGCCGGGCGACTTGGCAATATTGCCAATATCAACCTGCCCGAACACGTTTTTCCCCAAGGTATCCAGAACGTGGTGCAACGTCGCCTCGACCGTTTACCCAAAGATGCCCAATACTTGTTAACCATTGCAGCCCTAGCAGGACGACAGCTAGATCTCAAAATATTATCCGCAATTGTGCGCACACTATCCGATGCACAAAAAGCGAACACACTGTCTGAACAAGACCTGCATTGTCATAGCCCCCCAGCCTATAACCCACCAGCCAATCTTGATTTAGAGCACTTTGATTTTGAGCGATGGTTGGCAGCCTGTGTACAGGTTGCCGTCATTGAAGTTCAAGGTGAATCATGGCAATTTGCGCATGACAAGTTTCGTGAAGGTTTGAGCCATCCACTGAGTGATGAGGAACGGAAAGAGACGCATCGCCTGATTGCGCAGACCATTGAACAGATTTATCCTGAAGACCCAGACCAAGCCGCAACATTGGTTTTCCATTGGCGACAAGTGGGTGATACGGAGCAAGAACGAACCTATGCACAGCTTGCGGGTAATCATGCACAGCAGCAATATGCGAATGATGAGGCCATTCAATACCTAAGCCGTGCCTATGAATTGACGCCAATGGATGCGTCCTCGTTGACGCCAACACAATATCGAGCCAACCTCATGGGTGGGTATACACTCCTGCTGGCACGAGAGTCAATTTACGATCTGTTGGGTGAACGCGAGGCACAACAACAGGATTTAGTCCTATTGCAGACCATTGCCGATACGCTTGCGACACAGGGCTTTGATGAACGCCGTGCCGAGGTTGCGCTGCGGGAGGCTGGCTATGCTCTCACGATTGGTGATTATTCTGCGGCGATTCAAGCCTTGCAACAGGCGATTGCCCTTGCACAAAAAATAGGGGATATACAAAGTGAGGGAGCGGCGCATGTGCTTTGGGGTGAAGTCTTAACACATCAAGGGGACCATGCAACCGCACAGGAGCAATTCACCACAGCCCTGCTTCTCGCACGTACCGAAGCAAATCGGCAAACACCCGAAAGTACACACCCCAAAAGTATGCACACAGAGCTAGAAGCAGACAGCCTTCGCTTTTTGGGCGTTGTGTCCATTGCTCAAGGGAATTTGGACGACGCACAGATTTATGCGCAACAGGCGTTACCGATTTACCGTGCGCTAAACAACCAGCAAGGTGAGAGCACCGTCCTCAATAATCTGGCAATTGTTTTCCAAGCGAAGGGCGATTATGTCAATGCTGAGTCTTATTGGCAAAAGGCGCGCGAGATTTATCGCAACATCGGCGACCGCCAAGGTGATAGCCGCACACTTGCCAATTTAGGCACACTCTATATGGACCTGGGGCTATATATGCAAGTCCAAGACTATTTTCTCCAAGCGTTACATATCTGCCAAGAAATCAACGCTCGGTTTGGGGAAATTATCCTGCTGCTAAATCTTGGACTCTACCATCATTATTTAGGGGATGATGAGCAAGCCCTGCGCTATGGACAAAATGCCCTCCATCTAGCTCAAGAATCGGGCAACCGTCATATGGAAGGGCATACACTGATGTTGCTCGGCTATGCGCTTGAGGGGCTGGATGATGGCCTTCAAAGTCGCTTCTCTACGCGT
>JBCCFC010000030.1:0-23075 GCA_039029935.1 Chloroflexota bacterium | reverse complement strand
TTGAGATGCATACCGGACAGATTTGGCTCATACCCCTATATGCCGAGCAACAGCTATGCCGTTGTCTCTCGTCGTTGCACCTCATCAATGCGTTCGGCGACAGTTGGATGCAATTGTTCGGTTGTCATGATGTTGTCTCCTGTTTAGTGGTTGGTTTGTGCCGCCCTGGGTTAAAACCGTAGGGCTAGGTAGTCACGCCTCATCAAATGAGGCTTGGTGGCGCGTCAAAGCCGCATTTGATGGATGTCCTTGTTCGAGTTGCTATTAATGACAGGGCGTTGGTTTCGTTGGTCACGCATACACTAGCAATTCGCGCGACTCCAAGATGATCGCTCGTTCAACATGCACACCGTGAATTGTACAATTCTGAATCATCAGTTCACCAGTATCAATATCAACCTCAAGGACAGATGTGATTTCTTGTACAAATGGGTCGTTGCTATGGCGTACCGCAATACGTGATAATTTGCGATAGAGTGGTGATTCTGTTGAGCCAAGCTGTTCAATCAAGTCGTACAAAATGCGGTCAATGGCGTCTTTGAGCAACAGATCATCCAGCCAAGGGGCACTGACCAAAACGGTGTATTTGCTATCAAGCGCGGTTGGCTCAGTTGGAATCATCATGACAAGTGAAAAGAGATGGTTTTGTTCGCGGTAGGTCTCCACCAGAGATTTCATTTCTGTTACCAGTGTTTTTTTAGCCATATGTATACTCCATAATCTACATCTTCTAACGCAGACAAAATTTGTTCGGCATGTATTTTTGAACTACTGTGCGCTGGATTGTACCGCGATTCTTCTGACCATCCGATAATGGTTGACCAATTGTCTCCTGTTTGGTATTTGGCGTCGCCTTGGGTTAAAACCACAGGGCTAGATCATCACGCCTCATCAAATGAGGTTTTGACGCACAACCAAGCCTCATTCGATTCTCATTCCTTATATCTTTCTGATCTTATTTTATGCACGTTTCTT
This sequence comes from Chloroflexota bacterium, assembly GCA_039029935.1. Taxonomy (GTDB): domain Bacteria; phylum Chloroflexota; class Anaerolineae; order Caldilineales; family Caldilineaceae. The sequence goes on along the minus strand of JBCCFC010000030.1, from coordinate 22,100 downwards.
AGATTTTCAATATTGCGCTAACTCTGGTATAATTTTGCGATAAGCTTGTCTAATTTTTATACTCTATCAAAAGGAAACATATGCACACATTATATCAAACAGCATCTGTAGGCGATTTAAAGGCGAATGCAAACACGATGTTTAAACAGGCACAAAGCGGCCCTGTGGTTATTTTAAGCAGAGCTACACCTAAAGCTGTCTTAGTCTCGCCTGATTTATGGAATGAAACGGCAAGGTGGTTGGCGGATCTAGAGCGAATTCTAGATAGTGATCGAAGATCAAAAGAAATGGCATCGGACCCAGCGATGTGTATACCTTTTACGCTGGAAGAACACATCAAACGAGGACTTATTAATGGCTAATCGTCGTATCTTTGCACACCCAGAGTACTTTGCGTTATTACGCAAAGCAAAGGCGCAGAAAAGCATTAATGATCTTGGACCCATTGTTAATGAAGTGATTCGCGTTCTCGGTGAGTCTGAGAACCCCCTCGCCAACGCCAAACCTGTCGAAAAAAGTCCAGGTCGATGGACAATCGAAATCATGTCTTTGACCTTTGAATTTGAGCCTATACCACCGGAAGGCGCAGATATACGAATATTGTCTGTTGAATAAGTCCGAAATTCCGAATATCCACTATTCCTCCCACAACTCCGTATAATACCACTCCCAGAAATCCACAATATCCTGCACCATCGGCGCAGACTCAGGCGGTAGCCCTACCCCATATCGTGGATTATATGTTTCAGCATAATTCCTTGCCACTCGGTAAGCAATTGCTCCAACACCATAATCTGATAATAGACAAAGAATGCTCCGCTCAATGATCACGAGTTCATTGCTGCGGATAATACGCACTGTGTGCGAGCCAACCCTTCTGTACTCATTCTGCACCTTGGCTAAACGCGAGTGCATTGAGTGCAACGCCCGCCGATGCTCATCTGTATCATCTGCCATATATGCATCAATCAAGAGCATGGCTTCATCCACCAATGCTTGGAACGAGACCCATTGCTCGACATCCACATAACGGGGTTTCTCCATCTGCATCATGTTGGCGTGGGTACGTTTGGCAATGTACACAACAAATTGATGCGCCGCCTCTTCATCTTTGCAAAAACCCTTGATTGTCGTTAAACGTGTAATATTGAAGTGGTCGCCTTGTCGTAAATCCTCGGCCATCTGCGCCATCTTCCGCACTTTTGCCAGTTCTTTTGGTTTTCGTGATTTTGGTTTACTCATCCTCTACACTTAATGCTCCCCTACAACTATCCCGTCTCAACCCAATGCAATCGTTCGATAAATTCTACCCGCAAGTCCCTCAAGGACGCAAAACATAGAGCATATACAGAATAGGGGCGCGGATTTAGGGAGCGAGGATTGACCCCAAGTCTAATCCTCGCTCCCTAAATCCGCGCCCCTATTCTGCTATCAAATGCCAATCGCTTCCACATACAACGAATACAAAGACCGACTCCCCGCCATAAACAGGCGATTCTTCTTTAACCCACCAAAACACACATTCGCACAGATATCGGGCAACAAAATTTTGCCAATCATCGTGGCATCCGGCGCAAAGATATGCACACCATCATAGCCATCACCGATCCAGCCAGCACTTGACCACAGATTGCCATCACAATCCACCCGCATCCCATCGGCAATGCCATCGCCCATTTCGGCGAAGACATGACCATTGCGCACACTTTTGCCATCTTCGGCCACATCATACACCTTGATATTGCGGGGCGCACCACTGTCCGCGACATAGAGCAGAGACTCATCGGGTGAGAAACAGAGGCCGTTGGGCTTGTCCATCTCCTCGATGATAATGGTGGCATCACCCGTCTCAGCATCAATCCTGTAAACACGTGTGGGCAAATCCAGCGGGCCAAAGTTGCCCTCATAGTGCATCATTGAGCCATAGCCAGGGTCCGTAAACCAGATCGAATCGTCCGACTTAATCACAACATCATTGGGTGCGTTGAGCCATGTGCCGTCAAATTCATCCATCAGCACGGTGACTGAGCCATCCAATTCTGTGCGTGTTACGCGCCGTGTGGCATGTTCGCATGTAACCAAGCGGCCTTGGCGATCACGCGTGTTGCCATTGCTCTGATTGGAGGGGTTGCGGAAGACGCTAACCTGTCCGGGTTCGCCCGCCACCCCGCTCTCGACCCAACGTATCATACGATTGTTGGGGATGTCACTAAAGATCAACTGGCGGGTATCGCCAAACCACACAGGCCCCTCGGCCCAACGTGCGCCCGTCCATAATCGTTCGATGGCCGCGTTGCCGAGCTTGTAACGTTGAAAACGTGGGTCAAGCACAACAACGGATGGGTCTGGATAACGTACATGAATGTCCATAATGATTTCCTTTCTACATGTTTTCTGATAATTCCCTGACATTCCCCACTCAAAATCCTGAACTCTCTGTCAATTTCCAATGAGTAGGTAATTTGAACTTGACATTCTAATTTTAATCTACTATTCTGACAAAGTAAACCCAAATATGTTTTTAGAAATAAAGTTCAGCTAGCACGCCCCGTGCTTACAGTGAGTTGGCAAAAAGCGTGCTAATTACTCTGGAAAATACCGCATAAACGGCCTGACCAGAGGACCCTTGTAACTCATCTTTTTGAGTTACAAGCCGTATTACCACTGGTAAATACCAACTCACTGTAACCGTGCGGGTTGGATCGCACGAGGGCGTGCTTACTGAATGTTTTCTAATTTCTTTTTTGAGTTCACCAAATGATACAAATTAAATACATATTGATGGACTTTGTTGTACAACCGCAGAGGGTGCGGAAAATGCAGATGTGCAGATGTGCAGATGTGTCCTAGCCAGAAACCAGAGCGGTTCTGAGCAGCAGAGTCTTTACAGATAAAGGTTCAAATTTATGTCATCTATCAACCGTACACGTCTACTTTTTATTTTGATTGTCATTGTTGCACTGGTGATCGTCGCTATCTCCCTACCCAATCAGAACAGTGAAGAGGGGGGGACGAATGCGCCTACACCCGTTACTGTTCCTAGTGGTAGTGTTGAATTGGCGATTGCAAGCTCTAGCACAAAGCAGGCTTGGATGGAGGAGATTGTCGAGCAGTTCAATGCAGACGGTGTGACGATTAACAACGGTGAAACGATTTTTGCTCATGTCACGCCCGTGCTATCGGGTGGCTCTAAAAATGATATCCTTGCCGATAGAATTACACCCGTTGTCTGGAGCCCCGGTTCGGGGTCATGGGTGGCACAACTCAACGATGAATGGCGAGTGCGTCATAACCAGAACATTTCAAGCGAATCCTGTGAATCCACTATCTATACGCCGCTGGGGCTGGCGATGTGGCGTCCGATGGCCGAAACCTTGGGGTGGCCGGATACACCGATTTCGTGGGAGACATTGGTGACGTTGGCTGGCGATCCCGATGGGTGGGGGAGCTATGGTCGTCCAGAATGGGGACGATTTCTCTTTGGGCAGGCGCATCCAGGCTATTCAAATGCGGGGCTGCTCACAACCACATCATTTATCTACGATATCACGGGGAAGACAGGCGATCTAGCAGCGGGTGAAGTCTATGACGCCGATGTAACCGAGGCATTAACGACACTGGCACAAAATACCTCCAAGTATGGACGCGTCACCACCAATCTACTTGACCAGATGGTGCAGCAAGGCCCTAGCTATTTACATGCCGTTGCCACCTTTGAATCGGATACGGTGCGGTTCAATATTGAATACGAAGACCAGCTTCAATTTCCGCTGGCCTTTATTTTCCCTGCGGGTGGCACATTTTGGGGGAACCACCCATACTGTACGTTAGACAATGCGGAATGGGTGACAGATGAACAGGCCGAGGCTGCTGAAATCTTCCGTCAATATATGCTGGAGCGCGAGCAGCAAACGCTGGCCGTGAAACATCTACTGCGGCCATTGGACAGCAACATCCCACTAGCCTCGCCTCTGGACCTTGAGCATGGCACGGACCCTCGTGTCAATGTCGAGACGGTTCCCGCTTTGCCATCGCCCGATGCCCAGCTAGGTGCAGCCATCATCGACCAATTTCTCCAGACAAAGCGCAAGGCAACAGTTACCATTGTGCTGGATATATCGGGGAGTATGGAGGGTGACAAAATTCGCACAGCGGTGGCATCGACCGTCGAATTTTTGGAACGGCTGGCCCCTGACGACGAGATCAGTGCATTGGTCTTTAATGACGAACTCTACAAACTGGAAGACCCCAGCCCTGTGCGTGATGTTGTTGAGTCATTGTCGGATCGTGTGAGTTCATTGACGGCAGGGGGTGGCACAGCCCTCTATGATTCTATCTGCCGTAGCGTTGAACAGGTTGAGGGGTTGCGTATGGATGATCAGAGGGCAGATGAAAATCGGCTTTACGGCATTGTGTTGCTATCAGATGGTCAGGATACAGGCAGCACAGTCAGCGAAACGCAGATGTTTACGCAGTGTTTGCCAACCCAAGCCGAAGCCGATGGCATCAAAATTTATCCTATTGCCTTTGGGGAAGATGCCGACACAGATGTTTTACAGCGCGTTGCCAAAGTCACTGGTGGACGGCTGTTCCAAGCGGACCCAGACTCGATCAGCCGAGTGTATGTGTCGATTTCGGCGGAGCAATAAAGGAAAAAACCATTGAATTATCACTACCAATTTCAACTAGGTCAATTTACCTGCACGGCACTCTATGATAACAGTCGTGTGACGTCACCAGCGCAACTGTTCCCCACTATACCAGAGGCTGATCTGCAACAGGCCATGCGTGATTGCGGTGTCACGGCAGATGAGGTCCAGGCAGGGTACAACTGTCTGCATATTGACACGGATGAGCATTCTGTGTTGATCGACACGGGCAGCGGTGCGGGACATCTGCACGAAAGCCTACAAGCTGCGGGCATCGACGTAGATAGTATCGACACCGTTATTATCACACACGGCGACGGCGATCACATTGGTGGCATCAACGGTTTCCCAAATGCACGGTTTGTGATGACACCGCAGGCATGGCATCTGTGGACTGATCCCACCGAGCGTCATGGCATGGTGGCTGAGTTTGTCAAGCTTTTTCAAGGCAAACTCCCCAAGGGGCAGTTGACCGAACGCGCTGTCAATCGTGAAGCTTACGGCAGCGAAACTTTGCCTGCGCTGCAATTTCGTGTCGAGTTGGTGGAGCCAGAGACGGCGTTTATCCCCGGATTCAAGCTGGTTGCCGCACCGGGGCATCGCCGTGATCACACTGCTGTTGAGATTCAGTCACAGGGCGACAATGGCCTAGAGACATTGCTACATGTCGTCGATGGGATCCGCCATCCGGTGCAGGTCGCCAATCCACGTTGGGCCTCTTTCATCGACTCCTACCCTGAGCAGACGGCAGATACCAATGTCAAACTACTGGAGCGTGCCATCCAGAACAATGCGCTGATCTTTGGGGCGCATCTGAGCTTTCCAGCGTTAGGGCATGTCAGGGTGACAGCCGATGGGATTGAGTGGTCCCCAGTCTCAGCCCCTATTAAGTAAACATAAAAGAGACAAACACAAAATATATCACAAATCATAGGATTTTTATCATGCCATCGGCAAAGCCAAAGTATATTCCACATGATAGACTATTCAAAGAGTTTTTTGAACGTTTTTTAGAACGATTCACCTATCTTTTTCTGCCAGAGAAGGCTGCTCAACTCAACTTTGATGACATCAATTTTTTCAAACAAGAGTTGGTCGTCAATTTTCCAGGGCAAGCACTTCGGATTACGGATGTCGTAGCTGAGGTTGCACTCAAAGAACTGAAAAACGAGATTTTCTCAACGAGTGACAACAGCCATAAACTCAAAAAGAGTAAAGATAAAAAGGTGAGTGAAGGTGATGATACAGTAGAGGATGACACCGTAGAGGATGAAGAAAAACGTGAACTCATCATCATCCATATTGACGCCGAGGCCAATCGTCCCCAGACTATTCCAAGTCGTATGTTTGTCTACTATGGTCTGCTACGCATTATCAAAGGGATGCCCGTGCTGCCCATCGCCTTCATCATTCGCAAGGGCGCATCACAGCCAGCCGAGAAGGGTGAGGACGCTATCACTATCGAAACCTACACCGAGACTTTGTGGGGTGAGCAGCATGTCAGCTTTCGGTACTATCAGGTTGACTTGGGTCGTTTACGTAGCGAAGACTATCTGAAAAACAGTGAGCCAGTAGCCGCATGTCTGGCCGCATTGATGCATCATCCAGAAAAAGAGAGTGCGGTCATCAAAAAGCGTATTTTTGATATCATCGTACAGAGCGATTTGGACAATGGTGATAAAGTATTCTTGGCAGAGGTGGTTGGGACTTATCTGCCAAATGAGCAAGTGCAGCAGAGTGCAACGGAGGAAGTTATGCAACAATTAATCGAATATGAAAAAACATGGATAGAGGTCGCCAGAGAGGAAGGGCTTGCAACAGGCATCGCGAAAGGCCGTGAAGAAGGTCGTGAAGAAGGCACAATTTTGGGTCAGCAAAGGATTTTGTTCAAATTGCTGGACAACAAGTTTGGCGAAATTCCCGATGAACTGAGGGGACAGATTGAAGCCATTAAAGACGCTGATGTACTTGAAGGAATTGCGACACAGGTACTGTTTCTAGAATCGTTAGATAAGCTCTCACTCCCTGACGTGGTCTAATTTTTAGACTAGCAAAAATTGTCGTTTGTAACCTCACAAATCAGTGGTAGGACAAAGGAGAGTATCGCAGGTAGCCAACCTGAGATACTTTCCGCACAATCGATCACCCCTTCCTGAAAGTGGAATTATCTACACTACACCTGAAAAACTTCTCGAAGCACGTAATCAATGCGCTGTTGATTGGCAGCTATCGAGCCAAAAATACTTCGATGCACCACACCTGACGGCTCGACAATAATCCACTGGGGCGTTCCCTCGCCGTAATACCGTCGGAATGTGCTGTCGCCATAATCACATACAATTGGATAAGGTGGGTCCAAGTAATCCATCACGGTCTTGATGCGTGTCAAGGGGGTGTAGGATTCAAAATCGGTGTGGATGCCAACAATGGATAACTCTGGGAACTGCGCCAATAGTTCTCTGGCAAAAGGCAGTGCTCTCCCCGTGCAGCCAGGGCAACCTATGTTGAAAAAGAGCAGAATTGCCCAACGACCATGCAGTTCTTCCGGTGACTGTATGCTATTCTGCCAACCCGGGTTCAGTGTCCATTTTGGTGCATGATGGCCGAGCAAGGTTGGGTCGGGGAGGACCTCTTCTGTATGTATTTGTTGTGGATGCATGTTAATTCGCCTCAATTTAGATTCCATGATACCTGTGCAATGAATGGGCATCCAAACCCTCTTTTTGTGGATGCCCTCTAATTGTTATATTATACCACAAATATAAAGAGGAGAACCCGAAGTGAAACTGAAAAGTAGTTAGAAGGTCATACGACAACTGATTTGGGTGGGCAACGGATTTTTCTCGTGTACAGGAAATATAATCCGTTCCCAGCCCAAATTCGCTGTCGTATTTTTGATAGCTTATTTCTAAAACATTCGTAGTTTTGCTTCGCTGTTTCAGTTCTCCAAAAAATTCCAAAAACTGTAATGGTCAACAACAGGTTAAACACCTTGTGTTCTCGTTCCGTCCCTATCCGCGTCTGTATTTGTTGACGCGGATAGGGACGGAACGCGGGCGTCAAAACTGCTCGAGTTCTATCTGACTATTACAAAAAATGCCAAAAACTAGAGGGAAAATACCATGAACGAAGTTGTGATTGTCAGTGCTGTACGCACACCAATTGGCCGCATCCGCGGCACACTCTCGCAGGTGCGTCCGGATGATTTGGCCGCTGTTGCGATCAAAGAGGCAGTCAACCGGGCAGGTGTCGATCCGGCACTGATAGAAGAAGTTTACTTAGGATGCGCCAACCAAGCGGGTGAGGATAACCGCAATGTGGCGCGTATGGCCTTGTTGCTGGCAGGGTTGCCACAACACATCGGTGGCGTCACTGTCAACCGCCTCTGCGCCAGCGGACTCAACGCAGTTAACCAAGCTGCCCGCGCCATCAAGTGCGGTGAGGGCGATGTTTTTATCGCTGGTGGTGTCGAGAGCATGACACGTGCCCCTTATTCCATGCCCAAGAACCCAACAGGCTTTGGGCCATCGGGCAACATCACGGGCTACGACACGACGCTTGGTTGGCGCTATCCAAACCCAGCAATGGAGAAGTTGTTCCCGCTGGAGGGGATGGGTGAGACGGCTGAAAATATCTTTGACATGAGTTGTGCGGGTGAAATCAACGGTGGCGAGATTTCGCGCGAACAGCAGGATCAATTTGCACTGCAAAGCCAAGCCCGTGCGGTCAACGCCATCAACGAAGGTTATTTTCAACGCGAAATCACGCCTGTCACCATTCCACAACGTAGACGTGACCCGATTGTCTTTGACACCGACGAGCATCCACGCTATACAAAAAATGGCTCGGTATCAGAGACAAAGGGCTATGAACTGGCGACAAACATGGAATCACTGGCAAAATTACGTCCTGCCTTCCGGCTCAACGGGACAGTCACCGCTGGCAACTCAAGTGGTTTGAATGATGGTGCATGTGCGGTCGTTCTCATGTCCAAGAGCAAGGCCGATGAACTGGGTATCAAGCCCATGGCTCGTTGGATGGCTTCTGGAGCGGCGGGTGTAGACCCACGTGTGATGGGGCTGGGTCCTGTTCATGCAACCAACAAGGCATTGCAACGTGCAGGCATTGCGATTGAGGATGTCGATTTAGCAGAACTTAATGAAGCCTTTGCCGTCCAGTCGCTTGCCGTGCTGCGTCAGCTTAATCTGAGCGAAGACATCACCAATGTCAACGGTGGGGCGATTGCGCTGGGACATCCGCTTGGGTGCTCCGGGGCGCGCATCTTGACGACTTTGCTACACGAAATGCATCGTCGCGCCGATGAAGGTGAGGACATGCAGTATGGGCTGGCGACATTATGCGTCGGTGTTGGGCAAGGTGAGGCAACCGTGGTTGAGTTAGTACGCTAGGGAGTGTTGCACATGAGTATGAAAACAGTTCCACAGATTACGGTGGCTGAAGCTGCGACCCATGTCAAAAGCGGTGACACAATGCTTGTCGGTGGCTTTGGCATGACGGGCAACCCTGTTCACCTGCTCCACGCCATTGCCGAAACCGATGTCAAAGGCTTAACCTATGTTGCCAACAATGTCGGTGAAACTAACCTTGGTGGTGGTCGGCTGTTGCGCAATGGGCAAATCAAAAAGGCCATTGGCTCCTTCTTCACCAGCAATCGCGAGGCGGTTGAGGCAGCGCAGTCGGGTGCGATGGAAGTAGAGCTGCTACCTCAAGGCTCACTGGGTGAGGCCATCCGTGCAGGAGGGGCGGGTATCGGCGGATTCTTCACACCAACATCGGCGGGGACAGTGCTCGCCAAGGACAAAGAGACACGCATCATTGATGGCAGAGAGTATGTCTTCCAAACACCCATTCGCGGCAATGTCGCCTTGATTCGGGCATGGAAAGCGGATACTGCTGGAAATCTGGTCTATCGCATGACCGAGCAGAACTTTAACCGTGCGATGGCAACCGCTGCGGATGTGGTCATTGTTGAGGCAGAAACCATCGTGCCGATTGGCGAACTCGACCCCAACGAAATCCACACACCGGGCTGCTATGTCGATTACTTGGTGCAGGCACATACCACGCTGGAAGATTTGGGGTCATCGGCCTCCATCTCTGGCGGGGCAAAAAAGGTAGACTCAAGCCGTATGTTGATGGCACAACGTGCGTTGGCCGAACTCAATGCGGGTGACATTGTGAATCTGGGTGTCGGCATCCCGACTTTGGTTGCTGACTTCATCACACCCGAACATGGCATCATTCTCCACACCGAAAATGGCATGTTAGGCGTCGGTCCCGCACCAAAGGAAGGCGGTGCAATGGACTACCCGGTCAATGCGGGCAAAATTCCTGTGACCGCCCTGCCCGGTACGAGCTACTTTGACAGTGCCGATTCCTTTGCCATGATTCGTGGTGGTCACATAGATGTCGCCATTATGGGCGGTCTACAGGTCGATGAGGCGGGCAACTTGGCAAACTGGGCCGTTCCGGGAAAGCCGTTACTCGGTGTCGGCGGTGCGATGGACTTGGCCTCTGGCGCCAAACGCCTGATCGTCACCATGACCCACGCCACTCGCAACGGGCAGGCCAAAATTGTGCCTAGCTGCACCTTACCGTTGACGGCCATGAACGCAGTGGATGTGGTGATTACAGATTTGGCTGTGTTCAAGTTTGTTGATGGACAGTTGACGTTGGTTGAGTTGATGCCGGATGTGACGTTGGATGAGGTGAGAGAGAAGACGGATGCTGAATTTGTGACGCAGCTAAATTGACACTTAATTCAAAAACCCGTCGATAGACCGCTCTATGAATATCACATCGACAAAACCGATGCAAAGTATCGAGATAATTCATTTGAACCGATGAGTGACCCATGTTAATATTAAGTCAGGTCAAGTGATTCTTTTACGTTTGAAAGAATCATTTGGCCTGATTTTTAATTTATCTCAACTTAGACATAGCGAAAGGCATAGGAAACCATCATGTACACAGTTTACGGTGACATCTACTCAGGCAACTGCTACAAAGTCAAACTCATCATGAGCCTACTAGACATCGACCACACCTGGCAGCACATTGACATCATGAAACAGGAAACACGTACCCCCGAATTTTTGGCGATGAATCCCAATGGGCGCATCCCCACGGTGCGTGTGGATGAGGGTCCTTACGCGGGGCAATATCTTACAGAGTCCAACGCCATCCTCAACTTTTTTGCGGAGGGGACACCCTATCTGCCAGCGGACCGTCTTGTGCGGACACGAGTGTTGCAGTGGCAGTTTTTTGAACAATACAGCCACGAGCCGTTTGTTGCTGTTGCCCGTTTTGTGATGAAGTATCTCAATCAGGGTAAAGAGCAAAAAGAGTCGCTCGACAAAAAACGCGTACGGGGGTACGCCGCTCTGGATGTGATGGAACAACAACTTGGTCAAACACCATATTTGGCAGGTGATGACTATACGATTGCGGATATCTCGCTCTATGCCTACACACGTGTGGCTGATGAGGGTGGGTTTAGTCTTGACAATTATCCCAATATTTTGGCATGGTTTGAACGGATTGAAGCGCATTCGAAGCATATATCGATGGATGAAGCAAGCTCGTTGATATAATAATCAAAATTGACAATTAGATCAATACAAGATGCTATTTTAGATATGATGATTGTTAAGGACATTCAGCCAAAGAAGATGATCACAATCGTTGCGTAGACATCTTGTCTGCGCAACGATAAGATTCAAAAGAGGGTTGATGAACGAATTGTATCGAACATATGCATCAAGCGATTTAAAAATCAATCCCAATACAGCATTTGAAATGGCAAAAACGGCACCAGTTGTGGTGATGCGCCGCACCGTGCCAAAAGTTGTTATAGTCTCACCGAAATCGTTATATTGCCCTTTTTTTGATTTATCACTTTTTTCACTTCCCATTTTACCCCCTCCACCTGTCACATGCTATAATTAGGTGATGGATTACCATACGACGCCATCGACAGCGCGCTACGTAACATTTACTGAACAGTTGAAACAGAGCAAGACCATTCCCGTTGGTTTATGGTCGGTATTACTCATCGGTATTTTTGCTTGGATGCCAACCATGTATCCTGGCTATTGGCAGACTACCGAAGGATTTGTGCCTATCTTCAATCTTCATGCGCAGACACCGCTGGCACGGATCGCCACCATACCGGATGTGTGGCAGGGCATGGGCAATGCCACATTTTTGCTGCCCAAGGCATTTGTCATGCTTGGGTTGACAAGCGTTGAGGCGATACGCATGATGTTTGCGTTTTGTTTCATCGCTGGTGGTGTGGGCATGTATATGTGGGTGCGAACGATAACCAGCGGCTATGCAGCGGAGGACACAGAACATCATCTGAGTGATCGGGTCGCTGGGCTAACAGGGTTGATCTATATGCTACTGACCCCCTTTCTGGCGACAGTCTATGTGCGGGGCAGCCTGAGTGATGCACTTATTTTAGGATTGTTGCCCATTGTGTTCGCTGGCATAGCAAGGTATGCCGCCATTCGCACACCATCATCCGCCGCCATCATCATACTTGGTATCCTATGGATGTGGCGGACACAGGCGGGGCTGGCGTTATTGGCAACAATGTTGTTGCTGGCGTATACCCTATGGGTTGAACGTCACTGGTTGACAACGTTGATTGTGGCTGTCAGTGGTATATCGGGACTGGTTACACTCATCCCATTAGGTGCAATCGAGGCGTTGAGCAATCCTTCACCATCTTCATCTATCCGCTTTGAGGAACACTTTGTTTACTTTTTTCAGTTCTTTGCGAATGGATGGGTGGTTGCACCGAGCATTGCTGGTTGGCAGGATGAGTACCCATTTCAGTTGGGCATGGTCATCATCGCATTTGGCGTGATTGCGACGTGGCTCTTTGTTCAACAAACACCCAAAAGTGCATTTACAAAACATTCACGGGCATTTTTATTTTGTCTAACGATAGGTATTATACTGTGTGGCCTTGCACTATCGCCAAGTCAATGGCTTTGGGAGATGACAAATGCAGATCGTCTGCTGACCTATCCTTGGCAGATTATACTACTGGCCTGTCCCTTGCTAGCGATGGGGGCGGGTTCGCTGTCATTATTCAGTCCCCAACTCAGCAAAATACCCTATTGGCCTGTGTTGATTTTGTTGACAGTGTTTGGTAGTGCCTCTTATCTAACAACTGAATACACCCAAGTTGAACCACCCACGACACCCATTGCGCTCATGGGCGACAATCAAATTGCGTGGTTGGATGTTGACATCACTAAAAATCCGCCTACACAAGATGTCGGTGCGGGCGAGGTGCATGTGGACCTGACGTGGCAAGTATTAAATCCACTAGCGTTTGATTACAATATATTTTTACAAGCAGTGAGTATTTCAGATGATCAAGCACCCAACGTTGTCGCACAAATTGATATCCAGCCGCTGGGCGACGAACGTTCGGCGACCACATGGCGTCAGGGGGAGATTCTGCGGGTTATCTATCGGCTCGATTTGGTCAATGTCAACCCCGACGAAATCGATGTCGATACACTCCAATATTATTTTGGGTATTATGATTGGCGAGATGGGCAGCGGCTCCCCGTCCGCACCTTTGGACAGCCAGATGTCCAGAGTAACGTTGACGACAAGTTAATATTCTCTGGTGAGGATTAAACGGTCATTTATTGGCGTACTGCTTGTATAAGTGTGCTACGCTATTCTATATTTAACACAATCACAAGTAAGCGATGGTTGGATTTGCATAACGGGCATTCACCAGAAACGAAACAGAGTTCTAGTACAGATAGAGCAATGCCAACGGCGGCTATTGCACACGAAGCAGAGATAGACAAAACGATTGCTGCAACAATGACACCACTATGGCGAGATACGCTTTTTTGGCTCACGTTAACGTTCACGGTGTTTGCCATTGCACCGTTTGTCCAACCAGGTTACTTCTGGGATGCCAACGACGCGCGTCATCATGTCTACTTTCTCTTTGAGTATGACCGCTCCGTACAGGATGGCATTTGGTGGCCGCGCTGGAGTCCAGATTTTGCTTTTGGCTATGGATATCCATTCTTCAACATCTATGCACCGTGCAGTCACTTCTTGGCCGAGCTACTCCACCATTTTTTCAATGTTGGCTTCACAGATGCGGTAGAGGCTATCTTTGGCCTCAGCATTGTTGGCAGTGCCACCAGCATGTATCTGTTCATGCGCTCATGGGCAGGTCGTCATGCCGCTGCGATTTCTGCACTGGTCTACGTCTATATTCCATACCATTTACTCAATTTATATATACGCGGCAACCTTGCTGAAAGCATGGCCTTTGTGTGGTTGCCCCTCTGTTTATGGGCAGCGAGGCAATGTGTGATCAATGCACAACCGAGCCTTCGGGGGATGACAGGAAACAGAACGCGTACCCAGACGGCGGGTCGTCACCTCCCGAACGTTTCAACAATATTCTGGATGTGTTGTCTTGCTATCAGCTATGCCGGATTGATGCTCACCAGTAATCTGGTTGTCGTACTGTTCACGCCAGTGTTGACCGTCTATATCCTTGTATTGGTAATTGTTTATGGCGCACCAACAGGATCACGTACAGTCAACCAAAATGATTGGATGCTGCCTGCGAGGATTAAGCTTTGGGTGTGGGTTCGCTCGCTGATCTCCACAGCGCTTTGGCCTGCGTTTGGGGGCATCTTGGGGCTGGGGCTGAGTGCAATTTTCTGGATACCTGCCTTTATTGAACGTCAGGATGTCCGTGAAGACCAATGGTTTGATGGCCGTTTTGATTTTCATGGGCATTTTATCTACTTCTATCAACTCTTTGACCCGCAATGGGGATTTGGCAACAGTCAGCTTGGCCCCAATGATCCCATCAGCTTTCAAATCGGCATCGTGCCATTGGTCCTGATTCCCTTGGGGTTGGTCATGCTATGGCCGTTGATGAAACCCGGTGACGTCAGCATGTTTGGGGGGGTACGAAACAATGCTGACTTACCAGTACACAAAGAATTGCACAGCTTATCCTATCAACGCTGGGAAATCGCCTGCTTTCTCCTCTGTGGCGTTACAGCAACGGGGTTTGCGCTGACGTGGGCAGCCCCTCTCTGGGATATGCCCATCATTGGCACAGTGCTTGGGTTTGCACAGTTCCCCTGGCGTTGGTTCAATGTCTCATCGCTTTGTTTTAGTATTCTTGCAGGGCTAATTTTGCACCCCGCCATCTGGGCAACCCAAAACAATGAGCAACAAGCACCACACCCTGCCCTATCCCTACCGCTTTTGTCCATCATCGCCGCCATTCTCGTAATCAGTTATCCCATGCTTCAGGTTCGCATTACCGAGCCAGCAGAAGGCCCAATTGGGCTGGCCTCCTTGATGCGTTTTCAGCAATCGGCGGATGAGATGACAGGGAGTACACGCTGGGTCAAGGAGATTCCGCGCTGGAGTCCGATGGCCGAGCATTATACGACCCTTGCTGCAATGGGGGAGCCTGTCGAGCCAGTCTCGACCAAAGTCGATTACACCAACGCCACCAACCTGAAACGGGATGGTGTTGCGCTTGGTTCAGTGGCCCATACTGTAACTATGGAAGAGGTGTATTTTATTACCAAAGACGATACCCATCAGATTACATTTAATCATTTTTATTACCCTGGGTGGAACGCCTATCTACTCGATGGGATGCATGGGGAGCCAGTGCAAGAGCTACCTATTATCCCAGAGGAAGAAGGCACGTTAGGACGCATGACAGTCCCGCTCCCAGAAGGTGAAGGCTTTGTTCGTCTCCAATTCGAGGACACATCGCCACGCCGCATTGGCAAACAAATTTCAATTGGTTCGTTGTCGCTGATTGGGCTGCTGCTGTTGACTGTCTGTGTCATGTCATTTTTTGCCTACAAAGAAGATAAAAAACATCAAACAAACATAACCTAAAAGGAGACACACCAATGGGAGTCCTGGCAGCATCTCATGCTATCCCAACAGATGTCAGTTTAGACCCTCCGCTTAACCGGAGGCATCTCGAAACAGGAATTATCAAGGCAACACAGTCATTCGGTCAAGAGAGTAACTATCAAGAGAGTAACCATCAAGAGAGTAATCATCAATGTAACAGCCAGCTTCGCCGACCGATGATCTGTGAGGGGGAAGTTCATGATCTTGCACGCAAGTACGGCTCTCCAGTTCGCCGGACTTATCATATTCAGGCCGATGAGTATATCCGAGCCTATCGCTGGCGTAGCGATTTGGACCGACGTGCCGAGGTTGTTTTTGCCATCCGCTGTCCAAACGGGTTAATCTGGCTACATGGCAAAGCCCATTACCCCGACCATATCTATCGTTTACCATCTGGCGGCATTGAGTGGGATGAGGGTGTCGAGCAGGCTCTACTACGAGAAGTAGAAGAAGAGACCAGTTTGTCCGTTGGCATTGAGCGATTTTGTGGTATTATTACCTATAAATTTCATCATCATCGCATGGAATCAACAGCGCAGTTTGCAAGCTATGTGTTTTTGCTGCGTTGTGGATATGACCGTGTGCCTGTTTGCCAAGGCGAGGAAAACATTAGTTGTTTTCGTGCCATTATGCCGAGCCAATTGTTAGAGCTATCGACAGACCTGCGCAACATGATTGGGGGGCGTCGAGGCTGGGGGCAATGGCGAGCATTGGCACATGACATGGTTTACCAAGCAATACATTCAAAAAACTTAGACAAAATACAATGTGTAATGCAATAAGGAGTCAGCAATGCTTGTCCCTTTATCTTGGTTAGAAAAGTACGTCGATATCACTGTACCCACCAAAGAATTGTGTGAACGTCTCACCCTTGCGGGGCTAGAAGTAGAGGGTGTCAACAAGGTAGGGGATTGGTGGGACCCAGACCTAATTGTCGTTGGGCATATACAGGCGATTCACCCGCACCCAGACGCCGACCGCTTGGTGCTGGTGGATGTCGATTATGGTGGTGACGAACCAGAGCGAGTGGTGACAGGTGCGCCCAATTTGGCGGTCTATCGTGATTCAGCGGCGAATGGCGAAACATTGCCTGTACTCAAGGCACCCTTTGCGCGATCAGGTGCTGTCCTCTTTGATGGTCATAGCGACAAGGTTCCACGCCCCAAGAAAAAGCTCAAGCCATCCAAGATTCGAGGCATCAAGTCATCAGGCATGGTCTGCTCTGAGCTTGAGTTAGGTATCAGCGAGAGCCATGAGGGGATTTTGCTGTTGCCCGAAGATGCACCCGTAGGGACACCATTGCGTGACTATTTGGGTGCGGAAATTGTTGAGATTGATTTGACGCCAGACATGGCGCGCTGTCTCAACATGATTGGCACAGCACGTGAAGTGTCAGCGTTGACGGGTGCAGCCTTACATCTGCCCGCAGATGAATGTGAAACCAGCGGTGATGATCATGTCAGCGAGTATGTCAATGTCCAGATTGATGACCCTGACCTGTGTAACCGCTACACGGCCATGCTCATTAAAGATGTCACCATCGGCGAGTCGCCCAAGTGGATGCAGGATGTGTTGACTCAGGCAGGGATGCGTCCCATCAACAATATTGTAGACATCACCAACTATGTGATGCTCGAATGGGGGCAACCACTTCATGCCTTTGACTATGATATTCTCAAGGAGAGAGCAGCGAGAGCCACAGGGGACAACCTGGATGAGACGCCGACCATTATTGTCAAACGAGCGGAGCCTGATGAGAAATTCACCACGCTGGATGATATTGAGCGCAACATGGACGATACGATGCTCATGATCACCGACACCGCTGGCTCGGTTGCCATTGGCGGTGTCATGGGTGGTCTGGAGAGTGAAGTCACCGATAGTACCACCAATGTCTTATTGGAGGCCGCGACCTTTGAGGGGATCAATAATCGACGCACAGCACAGAAATTGCGTATGAGCAGTGAGGCCAACTATCGCTTTGCGCGTAGCATTCCAGCCACGCTCAATCCCATTGGTGCGCGTCGAGCAGCAGAATTGATGCGGCTCTATGCTGGTGGACGTGTTGTGTCTGGCATCGTTGATACGTATCCAGTACCCCAGGAGGTGCGCAAGGTCTATACGACAGTTAGCGATGCGCGTCGCATTTTGGGCATGGAGGTCACGTTAGACGGTATGCGTGATGCGCTGCTGCGTCTCGACTTTGAAGTTGAAGAAGTCAGCGAGATTGCCGCCGATGCCACACCGGAATCGACTTTTGCGCTGCATCGTCTCAAAGATGAAACGCTACTGCTCTGTACGGCTCCTTGGCATCGCTTGGATGTACGTATTCCAGCGGACATTATCGAAGAAGTGGCGCGTATCATTGGCTATGAGCATGTGGGCATGACGCTGATTGATGATGTATTGCCAACACAACGACGCAATGTGTTACAGGAGAGCGAGGAAGCGATCCGTGACATTTTGGTGAGTAGTGGACTGCAAGAGATCATTAACCATCCATTGACCACACGGGAGAATCATGGCAAGTTGCTTGTCGGTGAGCCAGCCGAAACGGGCGGTCGCCATATCATGGGCGAGTTTATTGCGTTGACTAATCCCAGTGTGGAGGATCGCTATGCCATGCGTCGCTCCATGCTGGTGAGTGCGCTGGAGAACCTGGCGCGTAATCTGCGCTATAGCAACCGTTTGACCACATTTGAGGTCGGTCGGGTCTACTTCCCAGAAGAGAAGGCTGATGACGCTGCACAAGAGGGGCGCACAGGGTTACCACATGAGGACCGCCGCTTGAGCTTGTTGATGGCAGGCCCACAGGCCGCGTCCAATTACTATAACCAGAATAGTGATGTCCCAGAGATGGATTTCTTTGATCTCAAAGGCGTGGTCGAGATGTTGATTGCGCAGCTTGGGTTTGATACCAGCATACTGCAATTCAAGGCGTCTCCTGAGACACAGACCTTTGGTCCACGCTGTGCCGAAGTCTGGCTAGGCGAGGAGAATTTGGGCTTGATGGGTGAAATTCATCCACAGGTACGCAACGCTTTTGATTTGCCATCAATCCGTGTCAACGCCGCGGAACTACGCATTGAGCCGCTGGTCAAGCCATCGTGGAATTTGATGCCGATGCAGTCCATCAGCAACTATCCACCCGTGGTCGAGGACCTCTCTTTTGAGGTATCCGAAGCGGTGACAGTACGCATGGTTGAGGAGATTATGCGTGGCTCCGGTGGTAAAATCCTCGCGGATGTCGAGTTGGTGGACATCTATCGTGGTGAGCAGATTGATGCCAATAGCAAGTCACTCTCCTATCGCTTGACCTATCAGAGCATTGATCACAGCTTAAGCGAGAAAGAAGTGACAAAGACGCGTAAGAAGATTATTCGTCAGGTGGAGCATCAGACGAAGGGTAAGCTGCGTGGGTAGGTCAGTGGTTTGGGTAGGTCGGTATTCGGTGAGTTGGTCACATTACTGCCGATTTACCGACCTTTTGTCAAAGGTATGGGTAGCCTTGGAATCGAGATTTGAAAAATGGCCGATGATTTTATTGGGCTAAATGAACAGCTAAAAGCGAGCAAACATCGTCTTGATGATGCTCATGCTCTCTTTAATGCTGTAAGATGGCGTGGGGCCATGTATATGGCAGGTTACTCGATTGAATGTTTGCTCAAGGTAAAACTTATGCAAATGTATAATTGCTATAACTTGCGTGACCTTGAGATAGAGCTACAACGTCGAGGCGTTTTGGCAACGGATGCAACGGTTTTTACACATCATCTAGAGGCACTGTTACGATTAACCCAAGCACAGAATCGCTTACGGCAAAACCATAATGTTTGGCCGTTATTTAATATTGTGAACCGCTGGATACCAGCATGGCGATATACAGCCAACCTATCAAGCCGTGAAGAAGCTGAGATTTTTCTTGATGCTGTCGAAAATGTTTGGCATTGGATTGAACATAATATTTAGTGTGGGGGGGGGATGAATATGACTCAAACTGAATTGAAAAATAAAATTCATCATGTACTAAAAACAGGTTATTTTAAAGATCCAAATGATTTGGTTGATGTATCAGATGGCTCTTATGACAACATACACTTGGTGATTGTCAGTCGTAAGTTTGATGGATGGCGGATGAAAGAGAAACATGACCGGATTTGGGATGAGTTAACTCAGAATCTTTTACCCGATGAATGGGGTCATATATCACTCTCAATCGGCGTTAGCCCAGAAGAGATCAAAGCAATTTAACCACCAAAATATACAATAGAAAAACAACATGGCAAACCACAACACCGACACATACGAATCCGCCTCATTCCCTGCCAGAGCAGCGCAGGAATTGCAAGGCATTCCGCGCCGTTTTGTGCTGCGGCTTATTCACGGCGACTTGATGGACCGACATAGCGAATGTATTGTGATTAATCATTATGCAGGGCTGGGCATCTCTGGTGCAGCCAAAACCGTTGATCACTGTACCGATGGACTTCTGAGTTCAATGGCTGTACGCGGTGTCTTTAATACACAGCCTGGCACGGTTTCTTTTGTGCCTGCGCTCCACGTACCCACCAATGCCGACGCCATTGCCGTCCTCTCAATGGGCGAATATGAGCGTTTCGTCAAACAGGGCGTTGTCGGGGCTGGACAATTCACGCAGGACCAACTGCGTATTTTTGGGCATAATGTCGCCAAAGCCTGTTGTGACACCAATCTACGCGATGTTGCCTCCACTGTGCATGGGATTGGGGATAGCATCCAGATTGCACCTGAAATCGCTGCGCATTACTTTTTGGCAGGCTATTTTCAAGCGTTGGATGACTGTGCCAAGCCTGGGCAAACCTATTTCTTGACGTTGGTGGAGATTGATGAAACCAAAATTGCGGGGTTACATCAGGGGATCCTCAACGCCATCGAAAGTGGTGAGTGTGGGAATTTAGAGGTCGTGCAGTCAAGTATGGACGATGAGCCAAATCAGAATGGATTTACAACGGTCGTGTTTGCTCTGGATGGAGCGGCTGAGACAGTCGATACCGAGCAACATATTGCCACGTGGACAGCCGAACTTGACATTCTGATGGCTGCACCGACACGGGTGGCTGTACCGCACCATCTACGCCTGGGTGCATTGCTCGATAATGGTGTCCGCTTCAAACTGAGCACCATTGGTACAGGGTCCGCTGATCAAGTGATCTTTGATGAGTATCCCAATGAGTCAATTGACGATACACATGCCGTGTTGGAAGAGCTACACAGCGAGTTGCTTGATGTCATGGCACAACTAGATCGCTACCGTGTGTTACTCCGGCAAGAGCTATCGACCAGAAGTGGTGCATCGACTGCGTTCCACAGAATTCCGACACAGGAAGAAATCAACCGAAAATTTAATAAGGTCAATCGCGATGCTCGACGGCAGCTATTGCGTTATGGTCGCTCACTCTATAATCAACTATTGAATCCCAGACTGTCGGGGGATATCCGCACGTTACTGCGAGAAAAAGACAGCGAAACCTTGATGTTGCGTTTGGATGAAAGCACCGCACGGATTCCTTGGGAGCTATTAGCCGATAACAAGGGCATTTTTGCCTTAACACGTCAGATTGGCCGGCAGCTTGAACTGGTCGGTCAAGTACGTCAACCGCTCCCCAAAACAGGGGCAGATCGCAACAAGCTGCGTGTATTCATTGTCTCCAATCCTACAGGCGATTTGCCCAATGTCGAGCAAGAAACCTATCGTATTTTAGACACGTTATATGGATTGGACGATATTGATATTCAGATCACGGCCTTCTTTGGTGAGGAGGCCCAACGGCAATATATTGTCCCCATGCTCAATGAACGGTACGACGTCTTTCACTATGCAGGTCACGCCTTTTTCAACCCACAACAGCCGAGCGAGAGTGGATTGGTGTTGGCGGGTGGCGATATCTTTACCGCTGATATGATGTGGAGTTTGCCCGACCCACCGGGATTGATCTTCTTCAATGGATGTGAATCGGCCGCCAGTATCCGCGCCCGGGAAAATCGACGTATCGGGGACAGTTCTCATACTGGCGACGAGACGGTAGAGGGCATCAATACCATCATCGACAACCATCTGGTCTCAGAATTATCACTTGGCTCGATTGCGGCACTGCTCCGTGCAGGCACACGGAACTTTATTGGTACACAGTGGCCTGTCAACGACAAAGTAGCGGCAGAGCTTGCCATTGCCTGCTATGAAGCACTCGCACACGGTCACACGGTTGGCGAAGCATTGCGACAGGCGCGTCAACGGTCAATTGATATGCTTGGGTTTGGGCATCTCAGTTGGGCGAGTTATGTATTGTATGGATCGCCTTGGAATCGGCTATTGGATGGCGAGATATTTTCTGAGACAAGCCTCAATATTATTTGATGCTCGCGTATTTTTTCATCTGATAGGCATGCATAAACCAATATCACAGATTGATTATCTGTGACGCAGGTAGCCAACCTGCC
>JBCCFC010000029.1:0-23149 GCA_039029935.1 Chloroflexota bacterium | reverse complement strand
AGTATACCTGTGACGTTTGGGATTTTACATATCTAACGATTCATAGATAAAACCATCCATCTCAATTACATTCAGTATATCATTTTGGCAAAATACACGCAAGGCTATGGTTGTCACAATTCGTCAAAATGATGCAAGGTACTCTATTACTGGAGACTGGTTACAATACAATGACAATACAATTGTCGCTTAAGTGATGGAATTTTATCGTTTTAGGGTTGCCCCTTACGGCATAATCATGGAATTTTCTGTTAGATTTGAAAAACCTGTGTATTTTTTTGCCATTGAGAGGATAAATCAATGTCTGATAAACTAGAACGCTTCACAAAAAGAGCGCGCCGTGTGTTGACACTGGCGCAAGAAGAAGCTCTGCGATTAAACCATAATCATATTGGAACAGAACATCTATTATTGGGACTTGTGCGTGAGGAAAATGGCGTTGCCGTAACCGTATTACGTGAACTTGGAACCGACCCTGGACAGGTCGTCCGTGCTGTTGAACGCACCGTTGGCCGAGGTGAACGTGCACCTTTTGGCAAACCAAGTCTCGCCCCCCGCACCAAACGGGTGATCGAGTTGGCCGTTGACGAAGCTCGTTTGATGGGACATCATTATATTGGGACAGAACATCTACTTTTAGGGTTGATCCGCGAAGGTGATGGCATTGCCGTCAATGTCCTGCGTGGATTGGGCATTAATTTGGATCGTGTCCGTACACAAACAGCTCGTAATATTTTACAATCACAATCTGAAACCAAAGAGAAGAAGAAGAAAGAAACAAAGACCCCACTGATGGATCAACTTGGCTATGATTTGACGGACGCTGCCGAGGAGAATAAGCTGGACCCAGTTGTTGGTCGCCAAAATGAGATCGAACGTCTCATCCAGATTTTGAGCCGTCGTACAAAGAATAACCCAGCCTTGATTGGCGAGCCGGGTGTGGGTAAAACCGCAATTGTGGAGGGATTAGCCCAACGCATTATCGAGGGTGATGTGCCAGAACCGCTGCTGAACAAACGTCTATTGATGCTTGATGTCGGTAGTTTGGTTGCGGGAACCATGTATCGTGGACAGTTTGAAGAACGTCTGAAAAAAGTGATTGAAGAGATTATCAAATCAAAATCCCTGTTGTTTATTGATGAATTTCACATGTTGGTCGGTGCGGGTGCTGCTGGTAGCAGTGTTGATGCGGCAAATATTTTGAAACCTGCACTCAGTCGTGGTGAGCTACAGGTCATCGGGGCCACGACGCTGGATGAGTATCGTAAGTATATTGAGCATGATGCCGCTTTAGAACGTCGTTTCCAACCGATTATGGTCGATGAGCCATCGGTGGAAGAGACTGTCCAGATTTTGGAAGGTGTTCGAGGACGCTACGAAGAGCATCACAAGCTGAAAATTACAGACGAAGCACTAAGTGCCGCCGCAAGTATGGCTGCACGCTTTGTACCAGACCGCTTTATGCCAGACAAAGCCATTGACCTGATTGATGAGGCTGGTAGCCGTGTCCGCATGTACAAAGCACCACAAGCTGCCAATCTGCGTGAAACCTTTATGGATTTGCGTCAATTGCAAAAAGAAAAGGATGACGCGTTAGAAAAGCAGATGTATGATGATGCGATTGATATGCGTTATCGTGAAGTGGAACTGGAAAACAAAATCTCGAACCTGCGTGAAAGTTGGAACGAGGTTACAAACGTACCCAATGTGACAGCCGAAGATATTGCCGAAGTTGTTGCCATGTGGACGGGTGTTCCGGTCAGCCAGATTGCGGGCGAGGAACGTGAGCGTCTGCTCAACATGGAACAGCATTTACGTGACCGTGTGCTGGGACAAGAGGAGCCAATCCGTGCCATTAGCAAGGCAGTTCGCCGTGCGCGTGCTGGTGTGAAAGATCCGAAACGCCCGATTGGTACATTTATGTTCCTTGGGCCAACAGGCGTTGGTAAGACATTGCTTGCCAAAACACTGGCTGAGTTTATGTTTGGCAGCGAGGACTCACTCATCAAAATTGATATGAGTGAATTCATGGAACGTCATAACGTCAGCCGATTGGTCGGTGCGCCGCCGGGCTATATTGGGTACGAAGAGGGTGGTCAACTGACCGAAGCGGTTCGTCGTCGTCCCTATAGTGTTATCCTATTAGATGAAGTTGAGAAAGCACATCCAGAAGCCTTCAACATGTTGTTACAGGTAATGGAAGATGGTTACCTGACCGATGCCAAGGGGCGCAAGGTTGATTTCCGCAACACGATTATCATGATGACCAGTAACATTGGTGCGAAATTAATTCAGGGTGCACGCAACCTTGGCTTTGTGATTACGCGTGATGATGAAGAAACTCGTGAGCAACAGTATGAATCCATGAAGGGTAAGGTCATGGATGCCCTCAAAAAGGCATTCCGACCGGAATTCATCAACCGCTTGGATGGCGTCATGGTCTTCCGCAGCCTCTCACGAGACGAAATCGCCATGATGGTCGAGCTTGAACTACGACCACTTCGAGTGCAATTGATGGACCAGGATATTCGACTAGAGGTCACACAGGAAGCGCGTATGGCCTTGGCGGATAAGGGATATAACCCAGAATATGGCGCGCGTCCACTCCGCCGTGTGATTCAGACTGAATTGCAGGATGAGTTGAGCGAGGGCATTTTGCAAAATCGCTTTGAGGCGGGTGATACGGTTGAGGTTGACATCCGTGAAACAATCAATGATGATGATCAGCTTGAATCAAAGTTTGTCTTTACAGTGATTGATCATGAAGAGATTGAAGCCATGCATGAAGATGTTCTGCAAGAGGCTGAGGCGATTTTGGCTTAATAGTTTGAATGACTCAAAAGTCCGACTTCTGTGAGGAGTCGGACTTTTTTAGTAGAATTTGGCTTAACAAATCTGAAAATTTCTAGGACAAAAAGAGGATTTATCTGGAAAAAAGCCCAATAAGTCCTCTTTTTAACGAAATTAAACATTTTTCTATTTGACAAGCCAAAAAAGTCATGTTACAATCTGGATGTAATCAAATTAATTGATGCGGGGTGGAGCAGAGGTAGCTCGTCGGGCTCATAACCCGAAGGTCATAGGTTCGAATCCTTTCCCCGCTACCTAATCAAAGCCGTCAACTTAGGTTGGCGGCTTTGAACTGTAAAAACCAAATTAGTTTGGCGACGTAGCTCAGGCGGTTAGAGCGGAGGCTTCATAATCCTCAGGTCGGTAGTTCAAGTCTACCCGTCGCCACACAAAAGGAGACTAAATATAGTCTCCTTTTTTTGATCTTCTAAATTACGTCCATATCAACCATACCGTTTTGTGGAATAGCCTAACAGCGATAATGTTCTTATCGTGCAGCAATTGTTAGCAAAACTGGCTGCTCTTCACCATTGACATCAGGAATCGGGTCCAACGTTGCAGGGTCATAGACCAATGCCCGCAACTGATACTCTTCACTGTTTACATGCGGCGGAACCAGTAGACCGCTCTGAAATTCCGTAAATAGGGTCGCATCCTGTTGAGCAAGCACTTGCCCATCGGCATCAGTCAAGCGTAGTGATACTTTGAGCGAACCATCCGTTACACCCTCGACAGATGCTTGAACTGGTAGCACCTCACCGGGTGAAACCTGTGAATAGGTACGAATCTGACTAAAACGGACTTGTGACCATTCAGTACTGACCTCTTGTGGTTCGAGGTCCCGTGTTGGGCGACCAACAACCGTCAGGTGAAATTCACCATCACCAACACTGGCTGCGTACATGCTTGAACGATATAAATACTCCTGCGTTTGGGGCGTATCATAACGCGTGGCGGCAAGAATTGTGCCCGTTACATCATGGAGTACCTCGTCAACCGTTTGGCTTTCATCTTGGTTGATGAGAATACTGCCTTTTTCCTGGTTGGGCATTAATTCGTGAATACCCACCCATGTAGCGACATCTTCGTTGGGAAAATAGAGGGTCGCATGGTCGCTCCACCACATGTTGATATGATCGGCAATGGTGGATGTTTGGATGAGTAGCACGGGAAAGTCCTGTGGGTGGCGGGGACCTTTGGCACGGAAATAGAGGGTGACGATTTCACCATTGGGAAGTGGATAGTCATGCGCTGGTTTGTATAGTTGATGGAAAATTGGGTCGCCGTCATTGATGCGTTGCAGCAGGGTGATGCCAGGCTCACGGACACTGCTGTTATCGCCATCTTTGACCAGCAGCCACTCATTGGCAATCATCTCGCCCCACCCTTTGCTTTCAGGCTCAGTCAGATTGGTCAGTTCGATATTGTGTTGATTGGCTGCAATGAGATAGCGAAACGAGCCGCGATGTAGCTCCTGTGAGTCGATCAACATACCCAAACCAACAGGCTTCTCTGCCTCTGACTGATCAATTTGTGCGAGGATGTCAGGCTGTACCCAGTAATCGGGGTTCGTTGAGCCAGTCGCCGGCCATTCGTGATAGTCGCCGCTCACCCATAACGGTGGCGTGTTGTGATAGACATCGGCCATCTCATCAAAGGTATAGATAGACCATTGAAAGGCAAGAGCAATGAGCCAAATCGTCCCGATAGCCAGTTGCATTTTTGCAGAGTAATGTCGTAACGTATCGGCCAACAAAATCGCAGTAATGGGCAAGAGCGGGACAAGGTTACGGGCATTTGATTGGGCCAAGAGCATGAGCAGTAGATAGGTGGATAGTAACACGAGCCACAGCAGGATGAATGTTTGTCTGGGTGCAGCTTGCCCCCCGCGCAGTTTGGATAGTTTACCGAACCAGACGAATAGAGGCAGGGGGAATATGAGTACAGTTGCGAGGATGCCTAGATGCTGCTGGATGAATATCGTAAAATAGCGCGTGTAATTTTCGTGTTGGAACAAATTGAGCGAGGTTTGGTTGCCCCGATCTGTGCCAAACGCTACATCGGTGAGGCGAAACAGAAAGTCGATTTTTGGCACATACCACAGGCTAGCTAGCACCAGTGCAAGGGCAAGTGCGCCGACAAAATTATTGCCTTGGTTCGGTTGTTGCCAAAGTGTATAGATGGCAGCGGCGACAAGAATGGACCAGCAGAGAATTTGCCAATCGCCAAGGAAAAAGTCGATGGCCTCGGCACGGTTGGGTAGATACCAAAGCAGGGAGATGATGATGCCTGCGACCAGTGCAATCAGCAACTTTATCCAGTATACATTTGGGATAGCGAGGCTTTGTCGGATGTTTGCTTTCCAGAGCGTATAAAGAACAGGCAGAACCAGATAAATCGGTGCGGTCCATTTGACCAACATGGCTGCGCCCAAGCTGATGCCCCAGATGAGGGTCCAACGCCGATGTTGAAATCCATCGCTGTTGAGCAAGGCAATGAGATTGATCAGCAACATGGTAGTCAGCAGATGCTCCATGTAGAAGAGACGAGAGAGGGAGGCCATCATGGGGAACAACCCAAGTATGAGTGTTGCAAAGAGAGCCGTGTATGCAGCCGTGATTTTTTGTGCCAGATGATAGGTCAACAACAAAATGATGGGCAGGAGCGTGACATTAACCAGTTGTGCAATATCGAATGAATAGCCAAAGAGTGCATAGAAGGGCTGTGCGGCCATGTATAGCAGTGGTGGGCGATAGTCGTGGAGGGTGAATAGCTGAAAGAGCGAGCGGTAGAATGGTTCGCTGAATGTGTTTGCGGCTTTGATCGTGCGCTCTAGGTGGCCGGATGCATCTCGCCCAACGAGAACGAGGTTTTGGTCGAGCCAATAGAGGCTGCCAGCAACATTAATAGCAACGATGAGGGTTAGGCCGATGATAATCCAGAGTTGGCTATGTTGTTTTTGTTCTTGAATGGTATTGGTCACAGACTATTCTTTCGTTTTATGTTGTCAATTCGTTTTAGCCAAAGACCATCATTATAGTCTCTTTGGATAGGGTTGGCAATATATGCGCGGAATTTTATTGGTGAATATGTTCAACAATTTCATTGAGACTTTACAATCATGTCTGCTCTTGCTAAAATAGTTAGCAGCGAATACACAAGTACAGAAAACAGACTTGCACATTAATAGGCAAGGTATCTACACACATGCTATCAAACCATTTTCAAAAAATACTCATCGCCAATCGGGGCGAAATTGCCATTCGGATCATCCACGCCTGTCAAGCCATGCAGATTGACACAGTGGCGGTCTACTCAGAGGCGGATACCCATGCACTGCACACCAAGCTAGCCGATGAAGCTGTATATCTAGGCGAGAGTGCGGCGCAGTCATCCTATCTCAATGCTGAGAAAATCATTGCCATCGCAACACACATCAACGCCGATGCCATCCACCCCGGTTATGGTTTTCTGGCCGAAGATGCGGATTTTGCCCAATGCTGTGCCGACCACAACATCACCTTTATTGGCCCCAATGTCCAAGCAATGCGCACAATGGCCTCGAAAGTGACGGCGCGTCAACTAGCTGAGACAGTTGGTGTACCCGTTTTAGCTGGGTATGCGGACGAGGACCAAGGCGAGGCAACGCTCATGAATGCTGCTGAGACCATTGGCTATCCGCTGCTGATTAAGTCTGCCGCTGGCGGTGGGGGCGTGGGGATGCGTGTTGTGCAGAATACTACTGAGTTTTCATCATGCTTGTCTGCAGTGCAGCAGGAAGCACGGGCTGCATTTGGCGATGCTCGGGTGATGCTGGAACGGTATCTGGATTCGGCACGGCACATTGAAGTGCAGATTGTTGGCGACAAACATGGCAACCGTATCCACTGCTATGAACGAGAATGCTCGATTCAACGTCGTCGCCAGAAAATTGTGGAAGAGACGCCGTCCCCCTTTTGCCAAAGGGATGAGACCGGCCATCTCCGCTTGCAGTTAACCGAGGCTGCACTAAAGATTGCAGATGCCGTTGGCTATGATAGTTTGGGAACGGTCGAATTTCTGGTCGAGAATCGCCCCAATCCGTCATTTTATTTTTTAGAGATGAATACGCGTCTGCAAGTGGAGCATGGCATCACCGAGTTGGTGACGGGGATTGATCTTGTGCAGGAGCAGATTCACATTGCCCAAGGTGAGCGACTTCGTTATAGACAGGACGATGTTAAGCTTAATGGTCACGCCATTGAGTGCCGTCTCAACGCCGAAAATCCATGTCAACAGTTTAGTCCAACCACTGGAACCATTACCGCTTTTGATGTGCCGGAGACGGCAGGGACACGTATCGACAGCGGCATCACCGTTGGCAGCGAGGTAACTGTCCATTACGATTCGTTGTTGGCAAAATTCATGAGTCACGACGTCGACCGTGCTGCTGCTATCCAGAAGATGAAACGATTGCTTAACAAAGCCCTTGTGCTGGGACTCCAGACCAACCAAACCTATTTTGGGGATGTCATGGTGCATGATGCCTTTGTGCGCGGCGAGACGACAACTCAATTTACCGATATTCATCAAGCAACGTTGCATGGTGCTGATAGGCAAGAGCCACCAGTAGCGTTTTGGATAATGTCTGCATTGCACAAAGTCTGTCACCATACTCTGCCCGTTGACCCTAAACGACCACAACGTAGATATCGCCAAGTACATCTGGGATTGGACGAGCACATGCAGTGTGTGTCAGCCAATCGGCGGTCAACAAACCAGTACCATTTTTTGTTGGTGGAACAATCCTACACCGTCGACATAGTGGAACAGTATAGACAGGATGATGTGCTCAGGTTGACAGTAGAGATGACCATCTATGATACAACGCAACGATATACCAGTCACAGTACAGTCATCAATCACCAACTTCAACTACACTCACTCTATGGCAATCATATAATCGACATCCCATCACGGTTTCAACGGGCGCACCGTTCTGCCGATGTAGGTAGTTACCATGCCGCTATGCCCGGACTCATCATCGGGGTGCATGTGCAGGAGGGCGATACCGTGAAAACGGGCGATACGTTGGTGGTGATGGAGTCGATGAAAATGGAGAGCCGGACGCTTGCCAAACAGGATGGCGTGGTGCGCTTGTTGCATGTCGGCGTGGGGGATTCTGTACTAACAGGCGCACAATTGATTGAGATCACAACATAATGAGCAATACAACAAAAAACGACTTTTACCGACTGAATGCGCTGGCTGAGCGCGAGAAGAAGGCCCTGGGCATGGGGGGCGCGGCGCGGGTGTCGCGTCAACATGCCAGAGGACTGCTATCAGCGCGAGAGCGGATTGATAGGCTGCTCGATAACAATACCTTTAACGAGATGGGTCTATTGACGCACAGTGACTTACCCGCGGCCAAAGACCGTTCGGCTGCGGATGGTAAAATTTGTGGCTATGGCGAAATCGACCAACGGACGGTGTTGGTGACAGCAGATGATGCGACGATTTTTGCGGGGGCAGGCGGGCGTGTCGGTGTAGGCAAGGCGCATAAGCTGGCACAGTATGCTGCCGACAAGGGCATCCCCATAGTCAACTTGGGTGATGCAGGCGGCGCACGCGTTCCCGACATCATGGGGTCGGCAGGCATGGCAAGCATGGTCTATCCTGTCGGTGGTAAGCCGCGCAATCGACGCGTTCCTGCTATTGCCGCCATCATGGGCAACTGCTATGGTGGCCCCACATGGACAGCGCAGGTCTCCGACGTTGTCATTCAGGTCAAAGGTACAATCATGTGTGTCGGTGGCTCGTCGATTTTGACGATTGCAACTGGCGAGCAAACGCCAGACAATGAATTGGGTGGGTGGGAATTACACGCCTACGACACCGGATTGGTTGACCTTTTTGCGGAGGACGAAGAGGAATGCCTATGGTTGATTCGCAAGGTGTTGAGCTATCTGCCTTCTTCAGCCGATGAACTGCCACCCGTCTATTCCTGTGAAGACCCTGCCGATGCCTCGCTCGATGCTGTCTTTGACGTTGTCCCCGAAGACCCACGCCAAGTATATGATATGCATGACCTGATCCATCTCATCGCCGATGAAGATAGCGTGCTGGAATTGCGACCCTACTATGATGGCAGTCTCATCACTACACTGACACGCATTGACGGTCATTCTGTCGGTGTCCTCGCCAATAACCCACTGGTGCGCGCAGGCGCAATGGGACCCGGTGCGTGTGAAAAAGCCGCAGCCTTTATTGCGCTTTGCGATTCGTTTCACATTCCGCTACTCTTTTTGCATGATACCCCAGGCTTTCTGGTTGGCAAGGAGGCTGAGGATGGCAAAATCGGTCTGCGCATCATGACCATGATTGAGGCCCTCCACCGCAGCACTGTGCCACGCGTGAGCATTGTTGTGCGTAAGTCCTATGGCATGGCGCACTGCAACATGTCGGGTGGCAAGATGGGCAATGATATTTTGATGGCGTGGCCGATTGCGGATATCTCGTTTATGGCCCCCGAAGTGGCCGTCAACGTGGCTTATGGGCGTAAATTACATGCGCTGGCACAGGAAGACCCAGCGCAGGTGGAAACGATGCGCCAAGTGTATCTGGATGAGCTAAACCGAGGCAGCGAGCCTTGGGATGCGGCAGGGCATTTTTTGCTGGATAAAATTATTCGACCGCAGGATACACGACGAGAGATCATTCAGGCGTTGCGTCGTGCGCAAGGGGCTAATGGGGAGAAAGGGCGCAGTGAACGGTTGATGGCGAATTGGCCGACGATGTTTTAATTGGCTGAACGCTGATGGCTGATTCGCTGAACGCTTTTTTATTTCGCCGATCTTAATGTTTTTACCCCTTTGAGAAAGGGATGCGAAGTGGGAGGAGGGGACTCACCCTTACCTGCGCGGATACCTGTGCGCACACGCAAATTTTTCTTTGTTTGTTTCGTTGATAATAACTGTTTTAAAGGTTGTTTTATTTTATTCACGCTAATGACCTTCTTTCGTCAATATTGTGTAGACTCCACTGAAAAAAGTCCGACTTCTATAGAATTTGTTATTCGCTACCACTGGTAAGAAGTCGGACTTTTGTATCGGTTTGACCTTTTTTCAGCAGAGTCTGTGTATATTAATATAGCCGCTCTCGCTACACAGGATAGTGAGGTACTCAGTATATCACCAATAAACGTGTATCTCAAATGCTTACGTTTGTCTTTCTCATTCATGCTCTTATAAAAATTGCGCATCTATGTTTCTTGTTCTACACTATACCTTGCCATCCTGACCTCCGCTACCGTGACGTTCTATTCAATGATTTTTTATGATAATTCCTTTTTCGCTTTTCCAGAACAGATAAATATCAAATAACAAGAAGAAATAGCTTCTATGCTACTTGTACAAAGTCGAGCTTATGAATAGTTTAACAAACTTGATACCATCCTTTATTTTAGAGCAACAGTGTGTGGGCAAAACGTCTGGTTATTTCTCTGCTGTTGCACTGTTTATCGACATCTCTGGTTTTAGCACTGTCACCAATACACTGGCTACCCATGGCAGCGAGGCCGCCGAAGCAATGGCCGATATTATGTTGTCTATCTTTGACCCCTTGGTGGAGAGTATTTATGCGCATGGGGGCTTTATCACCACCTTTGCAGGAGATGCATTCACCGCCCTCTTTCCGCTCTCTGAGCATAGCACCAAGAGAGATGATTGCAACAATCATGATGGAGATAATCATGATGGAGATAATCATGACAGAACAGCCGGCCCCTATCATCAGGCACTGGCGG
Organism: Chloroflexota bacterium; assembly: GCA_039029935.1. GTDB lineage: Bacteria > Chloroflexota > Anaerolineae > Caldilineales > Caldilineaceae. The sequence continues at coordinate 12,516 of JBCCFC010000029.1, read as the reverse complement.
CAGCCGTTACGATTCAGCAATACGTGGCGACGAACCCAATCCAAGTGACATCGTATGGTCAGTTTCGCTTTGACGTCAAACTAGGGTTGGCCGCTGGTGCAGTGGCGTGGGGCATTCTCTCACCAAGCGATGACTCACACGCTGAAACCCAATCCGCCTACTATTTTCGTGGCCCGGCGATAGACGGTGCTGCAGGAGCCGAACACCATGCCCACCCCGGGGATATGATTCTGACGGTTGACGTTCATAAGATGCTCAGAGATCATATCGATGCTTCGCCAGTGGATGACGCACATGTGCGTGTTGGAGAAATCACAGGGCAACTAGTGGACGCGCAGAGCCTACCTGCACCAGAGGTCTATCCTGGACAAGAAACCTTTATTCCCCAAGCACTTTTAGCGAAAGAGAGTCGAGGCGAGTTTCGGCAGGTGGTCAGCGTCTTTGTCAATCTGCGCGACATCGACACCGCAGACGACCTTGCGCGTTTTATACAGACTGTTTTTGGATTGCAGGCCGACTATGGTGGTTTCTTGGCGCGCGTCGATTTTGGCGACAAAGGTGCCAATCTACTGCTCTTTTGGGGGATGCCCACCAGCTATGAGAATGATATTGATAATGCCCTTCGCTTTATGCACAAGTTGGAGGATGTTGCACCCAGTGTCTATAAGGCTGGCGTCACCTATCGCTTTATGTATGCGGGTCTGGCGGGGTCGGCACGACGGGGGGAGTATACAGCGTATGGCGGTGGGGTGGGTCATGCCGCACGGCTCATGGTCAAAGCACCTTGGGGATCAGTCTGGCTGGATGAGCAAGTCGTTCAGTACGCTGGCAAACAGTTTGTCATCGCCAAGGAAGGTGAATACGAATTCAAAGGATTTGCCAAACCACAACCAACATACAGCCTCGTGGGACAGCAAGAGGTCGATCTCGCCGATTTTTATGAGGGCAAAATGATTGGACGCCAGAGGGAGCTGGCACAATTAGAGGCATTTATTGACCCCTTGCTGGATGCACAACGGGAAAAACGTTTTGCGGGTGTGCTGGTGGTGGAAGGGGAAGCAGGACTGGGTAAAAGTCGTTTGGTCACAGAATTTCTTACCAGTGCAAAGGCTGAAGCGTGTCAATATATCGTCACCCAGACGGACCAGACCGTGCGCTCGCCCTTCAACCCCTTTCGTTATTGGCTCCGCAACTACTTCGAGCAATCGTCTACCTATGATGATGTGCGTAACAAGCATCACTTTGCACGTCAACTCGACCAACTGATTGTTTTCTTAGAGAGCGATTCCGCCACACTGACCCAGCCCCTCATCAAAAATTTAACCTATGGCCGCTCTTTTCTCGGTGCATTAGTCGGTTTGCACTGGGAGAATTCACCTTATGAAAACCTCGAAGGCGCAGGACGATATGAATGGACCATCACCGCGCTCAAAAGTCTTATCCTTGCAGAAAGCCTACGTCAGCCCTTACTCTTTAATCTCGAAGATATTCACTGGTTGGACAGCGAATCAATGCGTATGATGGAACGGCTTGTCTATCAAGTCGATGGCTACCCTCTGGCGATTCTTGCCACAGCGCGTCCGACTACACGCTCGGCTACACACCTCACCGCTGGCAACAAACCGCTTCTTGGCGAGATTCAATATGAAACCATCAATTTAGCGTTGATGAGTGCAGTTGATCTAACACAACTTGCACAAAGCATACTCGGCGCACCCATCCATGATGCATTGGCGATCCTCTTACAAAACCGGGCTGAAGGGAACCCCTTCTTTGCCGAACAGATTGTGCGTTACCTGCAAGGAAAGGGCGAGATCGAAGAGCAGGGTGGTCAATGGGTGTTGGTGGGTGAGACGCTTGGGACCACCTTGCCCACGGATGTGCGTACCATCTTTACCGCAAGGTTGGATCAACTGACCAGCGAAATCAAGCGTGTGGTGCAGACTGCTGCGATTTTGGGGCGCGAGTTTGAGGCGCAGATATTAACCCGTATATTGCAGGACGATGAAACCTTGCCTATCAAGTTAGCAACTGCAGAACAGGAAGCGATTTGGACGATGCTGACCCAGCCCCGCTATCTCTTTAAGCATAGCCTCCTGCGCGATGCCGCCTATGACATGCAGCTCAGAGCGCAGCGACGGATCCTTCATTGCATGGCAGCCCAAGTCATGGAATATCTTCAAGGGGAACCCACAAGTGAAAAGCGTTATGACTATGCATACGAGATTGCCCTACACTATGAATTTGCCTATCAACAGGGATTAACCGATATGAGGGAATCTGCCATCGTATGGCTCAAGAATGCCGCAGAAAAGATTGCAGGGAGCTACGAGAACGACACAGCACTTGATTTATTTGACAAGGCACTCGCATTGATAGCACCAGAAGAGATGACGTTGCACTATGAGCTACTGCTGGGGCGCGAAAAGGTCTATGATCGATTGGGGCAGAGGGACGCTCAAACCAGAGACTTAGACGTGCTGTCGACCTTGGCCGAGCGTCGTCAAAACCCTGCCGAACGGTCTGAGGTCGCACAACGGCAGGCGTCTCTTGCCATGAAAATGAGTGATTATCCCTTGGCACAGACGTTGGCTGAACAGGCGATTGCCTATGCACAAGCGGCAGGTGACATCGGGTTGGAAGCCAGTGCCCAATTCGATTGGGGCTATGCCCTCTATTGGCTACGTGTAGACGATTCCACACAAGAACATTATCGGAAAGCGTTACATCTTGCTCGGCGTGCAAAAAAAATGGATACCGAATCGTTGGTGCTTCGTGCTTGGGGCATGGCCGTCAGCGACCAGGGTGACTATGAAGAGGCGCAACAATACTATGACAGAAGTCTCGCAATTACACAGGAAAGTGCGGATCGACCTGGGGAAGGCCATTCGTTGAATTGTCTCGCTGCGTTAGCCTTTGATCAAGGGGACCATGAAAAAGCACAACAACTGTACGAACGTAGCCTCGCCATTATGCAAGAGATTGGGGACCGATATGGCGAAGAGATTGCGCTAAACAATTTGGGGAATGTCGCATTAACATCCGCCCACTATGAACGCGCACAACAACTGTATCATGAAAGTCTCTTTATTGCTCAGGAGGTCGGTCATAAATCGGGCGAGGCCAATATGCATTATAATCTTGGTATGTTGAGCAATATACTTGGAAAGGATGAAAAGGCGCACCACCACTTTTTGGTAAGCCTACAAACGTCTAGAGAAGTTGGCGATTTAGAAGACGAACTCTTGGCACTATATGGTTTAGCCTTTGTCGATATAAGTCAAGGAAATTATGAAGCTGCGCGCATAAGACTAGAAAACGCCAACGTCATGGCAGAGGAGGCAGGAAGTGGATATTGGCAGGCGTATTGTCTCACTCGCCTGGGGCAAGTTGCGGGATATTTAGGGGCGCATGAAGTCGCCGAGACCCATGTGCGAAAGGCCATCATCCAGCGAAGGGAGTTGGGTCATGAGGCTTTGCTTGCTGAGTCACAGTCCGTCTTAGCCGAGCTATACTTCCAGCGCAGGGACTTCGCCAAGGCGCAAGAGGCCATCACCGAGGTCTACGCCTACTGGAAAAAGAACGGCAACTTTATTGGTGCTGAGTTTCCATTGCAGATACGTTGGATATGTTATCAGATTCTGCAAACACAGGAAATTGACTCATCTGGTCCATCCGCACAATCAGTTCGCTTCTTACAGCAAGCATACTACGACCTCCAAGAACAGGCACATAAATTGCATGATGAAACCACTCGGCAATCTTTCCTAGAAAACGTCTCTTGGCATCGTGCGATTATAGCCGCCTTCAAAAATCACCAGCTATCAGGTAAAATTCCCTTGTGTTCATCGAATTGACCAACATAAGCATTCTGCACCAAAATACGTCACAACACATTTAAGGAGGGCAAAGTTGAACAATCAAGCAAAGTCGCCAGAAGGAGTTGCACAACAGTGGCGACAGTCTACATTGCATGATATGTTGAAAGACCGTTTTGGGGATGCTGCCCCTGCCATGCTGGAGGCAATTCAAGCGCATGCACAGTGGGAAGAGCTACTGGCTGGCGAAACACTCTTTCAGCAAGGAGAGTCTAGCGACAGAATGTTCATTGTTATTAGCGGTCGCCTACGTATCTCTGCCTTGAACCATGAGGGGGATGAGAACACTGTCGTTGAGGTGACAGCGGGGGAGACGCTTGGTGAATTTAGCCTGTTGACGGACGAGGCGAGATCAGCCACCGCCACAGCCGTCCGTGAAAGTCATCTGGCGTGTCTATCATCCGCTGATTTCCACCATCTTTTGCAGACCTATCCGTTGTTTGGTCGCACGGTGATGAAAATCATCATTGAGCGCCAACAACGTATTCTTTCAACCAAACAGTCACATAAACACTCGGCTCTGTGTCTCGCCATTGTACCCACGTCACCAACCTTATCCATAGATGCGTTTATGGAACAGCTCGTTTCTGCCTGGCCGCAAGATGGTGAAATCCTTGTTTTGAACAGCAAACGCTTTGATGAACTGTATGGTCAACCCGATGTGGCCTACGCAACCAATTCAGATGCGGTCCATCCATCTGTAACGGCTTGGATGGGCAGGCAAGAAGGTCAATATCGCTATCTGATTTACGTAACAGATGCGGTGTGGAATGAATGGACAAAGCGGTGTCTGAATCATGTTGATCAGGTATTGATTGTGGTCGATTCCACAGCCGATTCACAACAGAGTGAGGTCGAAGTAGCGATTCAGAAACAGACACCCCATCTTTATCGTATGTTGGCCTTGTGGCACCCGCACGATACACAAAGACCCACGGGGACAGCCGCATGGCTGGAGAAGCGCACTGTCAAAACCCATTATCACGTGCGTGATCAAGATCAAGACCACATGCAGCGATTGGCGAGGCATTTATCTGGCAATGCCATCGGTCTTGTCTTCAGCGGTGGCGGTGTAAAAGGTGCCGCTCATGCTGGCGTGTACCGCGCAATCGTCGAATTGGGGATTCCGATTGATTGTGTCGGTGGAACCAGCGCAGGTTCGATGGCTGCGGGACTCATTGCCTGTGGAGACTCCTACGACTTAATTGTCGAAAAGATGGGGAAGCGTGTCAATGCCGCCTCAATGGTTGACTACACATTGCCGATTACATCCCTGATGCGCTCGAAAAAACTCACCCAAACGTGTCAGAACTTCTTCAGAGATACCCAAATGGAAGACCTCTGGCTTCCTTGTTTTTGTGTTTCCACCAATCTCACGCGTTCAGAACAGCGGATTCATCGGCGAGGACCGTTATGGCGAGCAGTCCGTGCTTCGGCGGCTCTGCCTGGTGTCTATGCGCCCGTCATCGAAGAGGGTGAGATGCTTGTTGATGGGGGCGTCCTCAATAACCTCCCCATTGATGTGATGGCAGAAGAGATTGGTAGCCCCTATATCATCGCCGTTAACCTCAACCCAAAGCGAACAAAAGAACGGAAATATGATTTTGACGTGAGTCTTTCTGGGTGGCAGGTCCTGATCAGTCGGTTCAACCCCTTTCAACGACGCATCGCATCGCCAGCTATTTTTAGCACGATTATTCGCACGACGATGGTCGCCAGTGATAAATTGGCCCGCGAAAGCGAGACTTTGGCCCAATTGGTTCTTTACCCACATATCAGAGGCGTTGGTATGCTTGACTTTAGTAAGTATCGACCTGTTGTTGATGCGGGGTATGAGGCCGCACTAGAGCCGCTCACACAGTGGCGTCGGCAATACATGGAAGGTTTGCCAGAAAGGTCTATGGCTGAGGTAGAGGGGTCCGATTGATATGTTGACACCGTTTGAACTTGGCGTGGTCGCACATCTGGTTGCGGATTTTCCACTACAAAGCACGTGGATGGTCATCAACAAAGTCAGCCTGAAGCACCCGGCGGCGTGGATCCACGGTGGGATCCACGCACTTTTGCTTGGCTTGGCGTTGGGTTGGCAGGCTGGACTGGTGCTTGGGTTTCTCCATATGCTGGTCGATTGTCGCGTGGCACTCCTGTGGTGGCAAAAGCACATCCAACAATCTGTCGAGGGGCCTACTGTACTCCATACCCGTATCTGGACCGATCAAGTGGTCCACATCGCTATGATTGCGGGATGGGTGCATTTTGCATAGGGCGTATAGAAGTAACTAAGCCACAAGACTCGAACCGATGCTTGCACCTTGGGGGATAATATCGGGCTTGTCATTGGTCGATTGAATGGTCAATACGGCCTCGTCGCCATCATTGTCAAACCCTGTAACCAACCAGCCACACTGCACACTTTCAGGCCCAGCCCTACGTAGAACCTCATCATAGAGCATCATATGCAATTCGCCACGATGCACTGAGAACTGCGGCCAATTGTACCCTGCCCATGTGCCACGAGATTCAGTCCAGATGTGCAGCCCCTTTTTGGAATACATGGCATGACTCTGCTGAAAAAAGTCCGACTTCTGTAGAATTTGATGATTTCTACCACTGGTGAGAAGTCGGACTTTTGGGCGATTTTGACCTTTTTGCAGCAGAGTCATGCCATTATTTCTCCTGATGTGAGTGTATTGTTTCTTCGAGATAATAACGCTGCGTCACCATCAAACGGGGGATGTTGGCTGTATTGGTGGAGATTGTATGCAGTAGACGCAGGTCCATTAGGTAGACATCCCTCGGCTCACCATGCAATTCCACCACTTGAAGTTCAACGTCGCCAACGCTACCAGAGGTTGAAAGAAAGTGTTCAGGGCTCAGCCAGTCTCTTTTTGTCAGGTTTCCAAAATATTCATATTTCCGAAGGCGTTTTTTTATATCCTTAGAGCGGACGAATGTGCCATCGTTGACCAAGCGGTGCGAGCCAGTAACGACCATTGTGCCACCACCACGCGGCATCACAGTATCCAAAAATGTAAACATCTGGACACCCGGTATGCCCCCATGTGGTTGGCGCGGACAATCGGTATGCCAAGATTGAAGCATTGTCCAAGGCTTGTTTTGGGGCAGGGTAAATAGCAGTGACGGTTTCCCTCCGGGTTCTAGTGCCTGTCCAGAAACAAGAGACTGAATCGCGGCCATCATCTCTGGTGTTGATAGAATTTCGAACTTCGCCTTAGAAATAGGTTTCGTAAAGTTTGGTCGTGCTGATGTTGCGCTCAATTGCCAAGCTCCATCCTGCCAAGCTCCTTCTTTTTCAGCCAAACGTCTAATGTAGTCCTGAGCAACATTAACTGTTTCAAGTGGTAAGAAGCTCTCTAGGTGGAGAAGCCCTTTGGTTTCAAAAATATCTTTTTGTTCTTGTGTTAGCAAGACGCCTCTCCTTTGGTTCAAGTGGTGGAAAGCAGTCTCTATCATACTGTATCTATACCAAAAACGCAATCCCAAAGAGAAAATGGGATTTTGCTCAGGCGACGTGCTACTGGTCACTGAGCCATTGACTGATATTTTGGTTTCGATTGCAAGTTAATCGTTTATGGCTGCGATATGACACCTGCGGAAGTCTATTTTTCGATGTGAGGGAGGGCGGCATTCGCTGCCTGGCCTCGCTGGGTCAAACAGTGAATGCCGCCCTCCCTCATGCCAAGTTTCCGGTTTGGACAGGTTCTTATTTTCATCCGTTTCTGGTCTTGACAATGGGGGCACTATACAAATCTCAAAAACCCTATTGACAACCCATATCCAACTGTGCTAGACTTTAATTAGCTATTTAGCTAAATATAAAACTAAAGCGAGAAAGCAACCTATGCAAAAAACGTACAAAGCTCTCTCGGACCCAACACGGCGTCGCATCTTACAGCTATTGCGTGAGCGGGATATGAGTGCGGGGGAATTGGCCGAGCATTTTAATTCGGCTAAACCCACATTGTCTCGCCACTTTGCGGTGCTGCGAGAGGCAGACTTGATTCAAGGAACCAAGCAAGGCACGACCATCACCTATCGGCTGAATGTAAGTGTGCTGGAAGAGACGATGTTGGAGATGATGGAGATGTTTCAGATTGATCTGAGTGATCAAATCAATGGGAAAGATAAGTAGAAAAATACCTGAGAAAGGACAAAAGAATGATTAATCAAACAATGGATTTCAGAAATAATCTGCTCATGAGCGGCCTCATCGTGCTGATCATGTTTGCGATTGGTGGTTATGTGTGGATACAGATTCCGGCTGGTGCAGAGGTGTGTACGCATTGGAATGCGGCAGGCATTTGTGATGATTATGGCAGCAAATTTGTGAGCATTCTGCTGATGCCGATCATCGTGGCGGGCGTGGCAGCACTGTTGGCATGGGTTCCCCGCTTTGACCCCAGAGCGGCGCATCTGGCACAATCCGGCAAGGCATACACTGCCGTTTGGGTGGGCATCCTACTCTTCTTCCTGGCCGTTTATGTCACGTTGATGCTCAATGTGCTTGGTTACGCCGATAATGTGGGGGCCATGATTCCACTGCTCATCGGCCTATTGTTCATGGTCATCGGCAACTACTTGGGTAAAGTACGCAGCAACTTTATCATGGGCATCCGCACACCTTGGACGTTATCAAGCGAGTTGTCGTGGAACAAGACACACCGCTTAGGTGGACGGCTGTTTGTGCTGCTGGGTCTTGTATTCGTGATTAGTGGATTTGTCTTCCCTGGTGGTGCATGGATTTATGTACTGGTCAGTAGTGTCCTGCTGGTGGTTGGATTTTTGATGGCGTATTCGTATGTCGTCTGGAAAGGTGAGCAGGTGACGGGGTAAGTCAGTAATCGGTACGTCGGTGGCCAGTGGGTTGGTGGTCGGTGGGTCGGTGGTCGGTGGTCGGTGGTCGGTACTGACTACTGACTACTGACTACCGACCTACCAAATAACAGCAGGCAATACAATGACCAACAAACAATCAAGATTCTCCATCCCTCGCGCCGAGGGCGTCACCAACACCCATGTCGCCCTCGGTTTTGGTGCACGTTTTTACGATGAGTTGGCAGGGGGCATTCCCGATGTGTTGATGCCGACGATTCAGGCACAGTTGGGGCTATCGTTCACCCAAGTTGCAATGCTGCGGCAGGTGCTGGACTATGTTGCGGCGATGGTTGAACCTGTGAATGGCATATTATTGGATGTATGGCCGCGTCGCTGGATGATGGGCTTTGGTGCGGCCATGATAGGTCTATCGCTGCTCACGATGGGCATTGCCCCGACAGTGACACTGGCCTTTGTCTGGTTCATCATCGCCTACATCTTCTATGGCATGGGAACAGGTCCACTGGCACATACAGGTGATGTCGTCGTGGTCGAAGCCTACCCCGATGCGCCTGACCGCGCCTTTGCGCGCTCCACGCTCATCGACACAATTGGTGCATTGCTGGCGCCCCTATCCGTCACATTGTTCATCTGGCAGGGGCTATCATGGCAAGTGTTGCTCATGGTGGTCGGTGCAGGTGGCTTTGTCTACAGTGTACTGATCATACACAACGGTCTGCCAGCACACCTGAATCCAACACAATCAGAGACACATGAACGCGAACGCACCCGCTTGCTTGACACAATCCGCACCAACCTACGCGTCGTTATACGGGACCAAGAGGCTATCCGCTGGTTGACCTTGCTCTTTGTCTTTGGTGTGCTAGAAACCCCTATGATCCTCAAGACGGTGTGGCTGGCACAGGAGGTAGGCATGTCACAGGTATTAATCGGGCTGTATGTAACCGCCGAGATGGGCGTTGGCATTGTCAGCCTCGTTGTGCTGGACCAATGGCGGCAACGGGTGTCGGTACAGCGTGTCCTCCAAATCGTCACCTTAAGCGTCGCCCTCCTCTACCCGCTCTGGCTACTCACCCCAGGCATCTGGCCGCGCATCGTACTGATGATCCCGCTGACCTTTGCTTTTACCATGTTCTGGCCAATTCTTAAAGCCAGTTCATTAGCAAGCGTTCCCGGCAAAGCGGGATCGGTGACGGCGTTGACTTCACTCTTTGGGCTGATTCCGCTGCCGCTGTTGTTTGGGCTGTTGGCCGATGGTGTCGGGATGACGATGGCAATGCTTGGTGTTCATCTCATGGCAACGATCATCATTGGGTTGCTGGTTTTTCGGCGATAGCTGAGTAGCTGAAAGCTTTCTCATGTATTTTTATACAAAAAAACCCTCTCTCTAAGTATTAGATAGAATCAAGAGCATGAACAGGATGAATTTAGAAATAAAGTCAATTACCGATAGTCAACACTCGACTTCTATCGACAAACGTTGATACCGTTCAAAAAGCGATTTAATACTTAGACCAAGGAAATAAACATGAGACGGATACACAAATTTTATGCGATGATGTTCGCAGTATTTTTTCTATTGATGGCATTCCCGCTGAATGCCCAGATTGCACAGGCCAGCCCTGCACCTCTTTACGTTATGCAAGAAGCAGAGGAACCCGAAGGGCCTGATTGGTTCGGCATTGCTCTTACAACATTGGGTATGGATGAGGAAGCCTATTGGACCGCGCTTGAGGGTGGTACAACCATTGCCGCTCTTGCCAGCCAACAGGGTGTTGATGTACAAACGATTATCGACGCGCTGGTTGCTGCCGACACAGCCTTCATCAATGGACTGGTTGACAGTGGTCACGTGGAGCGTGAAGAGGCCGATGAGTGGATTGCCTATGCACCCACAGATGCTACTGAATTTGTCAATGCATCCCATACCGAGGACGGCGATGATGGCAATAGCAGTGAAGCAAGCGGTAGTGAAGGAAGTGGCAGCGAAGAAGGCGAAGATGCTGGTGAAGGCGAAGAATATGTAGACTGGGATGCCGTTGCCGCCCAAGCGATTGGCATTGATATCGAGACATTCTGGGAAGCCATAGACAGCGGGAAGTCGATTGCTGATGTTGCGACAGAAAACAATGTCACGGTGCAGTCCGTGATTAATGCCATTATCGCTGCCGAAAATGCCTTTATTGACGGTTGGCTAGCCGAGGGCAAAATTACACAGGAAGAGGCTGATGAGTGGAAAGCCGAGGCACCAGCCGAAATCACTGAGTTCGTCAATTCAACGTGGGATGAAGATTTGGGTGATGGCTCTGGTAATGTCTGTGAAGTCAAAGAAATTCCACAGGATATTGAATATGTGGTTTGGGAAGACAATGCTGCTGCGACCATCGGTATTGACGCCAGCAGCCTATGGGGGGCACTTAGTGAAGGCAAAACTGTGGCCGAGCTTGCCACGGAGAACAGCACCGATCCACAGACGGTGATTGACAATATTGTTGCCGCCGAGAAAAATGTGTTGGACCAATTGGTAGCCGTTGCATACATTTCGCAGGAAAAAGCCGATGAGGTTGCAGCAGTGTTACCAAACTTTGTCAACGATTTTGTCCATGGCCCAGAATCGAGTGGCGATGATATTGGCGACGGTGAGACTGGCGACGATGATACAGAAGACAGTGGTGACGCTGGGGATGGTGGTGACGCTGGGGATGGTGATGACACTGGGGATGGTGATGACACTGGGGAGAGTGGTAATTCTGAAGACGGTGATGGTTCCGAAGAGGGTGATGAGGGTGATGAAGAAGAGTACGTCGATTGGGAGGCTGTTGCAGCGCAAACCATCGGCGTTGATGTCGAGACACTGTGGGAATCTGTCGAGAGTGGTCGAACCATTGCCGAGATTGCCACCGAAAACGGTGTTGAACCCCAAGCCGTGATTGATGCCCTTGTCGCTGCCGAAAATACATTTATTGATGGCTGGTTGGCAGAGGGCAAGATTACTCAGGAAGAGGCCGATGGATGGAAAGCAGAGGTACCAGAGGAAGCCGCCAACTTTGTAAACACCACATGGAGTGATGACGCCGAAGAGGGTGAGGAAGGGGATGAATCCAACGAAAGCGGTGAACCCGAAGAGGGCAACGAGGGGGATGAATCCGGTGAAAGTGATGAGCCAGGAGAGGGCGAGGAAGGTAGCGAAGATGAGGACGGCAATGCTTTGCTGGAGGCCGATTGGTACTGGCTAACGGTTGCAGCCGAGACGATCAATGTTGAGATGGATGCCATTTTCACAGCCTTGCAGTCATGTCAAAGCCTTGCAGACTTAGCCGTTAATCGCGGCAGTGATGAGCAGACATTGATTGGGGCATTAACGCAGGCAGAGGCCGATATGGTAAACGGTGCGGTCACCTTTGGCCTGCTTGACCAGGGAACTGCGGATGCATGGCTGGGCGAGGTGAATGAAGTTGCCGACGAGTTTGTCAACTATGTCTTTAACAACGAGAACTGTGCATTTGCGGATGATGGTGACGCCGGTGATGATGATGCAGGCGACGAAGAGGAGACTGTCACCACAGAGCCTGGTGATACCGCAAACCCACTCAATGTGCAATCTCGCCGTCCGTTCAACCCAGATGCTTTGTCAGCAAGAAACGCGTCGAATACACTCAATCGAATCTTCCTGCCAGTTGTCGAACAGGGATAATTGATTCAACGACGACAAAAGACAGTAACGCAGGTTGGCTACCTGCGTCACAGATAACCAATCTGTGATACTGATTTATACTTTCCT
>JBCCFC010000028.1:0-23216 GCA_039029935.1 Chloroflexota bacterium | reverse complement strand
CTAATTTTGTTTTTTTATGCAAAAAATATTGACAATTTTTTAAGGGGGCTTGACATGTCAAATGTACTAGATGAATTGCGGATTGGGGTTATTGGGTGTGGCGGGCGTGGAATGCTGGCTCGCCATGCACACAAGCCCAATAATGGTTCGCGTATTGTTGCTTGTTGTGATGTAAGTTCGGAAAATCTCGAAAAAAGCAAGGAATTGTATGGCAGGGACCTGTTCACGACCGATGACTATTCGGACTTGTTGGCACAAGATATTGACGCAATCTTTGTCTGTACACCGGATCACTACCATGAGGACCACGCGTTAGCGGCTTTAAACGCAAAAAAATCTGTGTATTTGGAAAAACCGATGACGATTACGACAGAGGGTTGTGATCGAGTGTTGCAAGCTGCCTATCAGAATCCGGGGCGTCTCTATCTGGGGCATAATATGCGGCATATGACATTTGTCTTAAAGATGAAAGCCTTAGTTGACGAAGGTGCAATTGGTGATGTAAAGACGGCATGGTGTCGTCATTTTGTGGGGCATGGCGGCGATTTTTATTTCAAAGATTGGCACGCAGACCGTCGAAATACCACCAGTTTATTGCTGCAAAAGGCCGCACACGACATAGATGTTCTCCATTGGCTCTGTGGGAGCTACACAAAACGTGTGAATGCTATGGGTGGGTTGACTGTCTATGGTCTGATTCAAGACCGATTCAGTCCAAATTTAGGGTCTGATTCCAGTCCAGAAGAACCACCGCATCCAAAAGCGGATATTGCCAATTGGCCTCCGCTGACACAGACCCAGTTATATCCCGTTGTCGATGTTGAAGATGTCAGCATGGTTAACATGGAAATGCACAGTGGTGTCTTTGCCAGCTATCAGCAGTGTCATTTCACGCCTGACTATTGGCGTAATTACACGATTATCGGGACGGAGGGACGGATTGAGAATTTTGGCGATACACAGCCCAACGCGGTGGTGAAATTGTGGAACAAACGCGTCCGTGACTACAACCCAGAGGCAGACGAAACATTTGCTGTTGGCGCAATGTCTGCGGATCATGGTGGGGCAGATGCAAAAATTGTTGCAGAATTTGTGCGCTTTGCGCGTGGAGATGCTAATGAGCAGGGACGGACGGGCTATGATTCAATCAAAACATCACCTATTGCGGCGCGGTATAGTGTGGCAACGGGGTGTACAGCAACAGAATCTCTGCGTAATGGGGGTGTTCCGGTTGATGTTCCCGTGTTGGATGCAGAGATTGCAAAATATTTTGCAGAATAACAAGCTCACTCAATATGACTAAACCGATTACCCACCCATAAAACTCTACGGTACAATAGCAATTATGAGTAACATTGCACAAAAATCACGTACACGATGGGCGCAGACACAACGTTGGTTGCGCGGGGATATGTTGTCAACGCAGACGTTGATTATGATTGGATTGATGGCGACTGCGTTTATCAGTGGGTTGAATCATCATACTTTTAGTGTTGTATTGCCCAGTATTCGACATGATTTCAGTCTTGATGCCGATATCGTGTCATGGGTGACAATGGCGAATACACTCTCATTGATCATCTTTATGCCGCTTTATGGCCGTTTGGGAGACAAGTTGGGCAAACGGCGGTTGTTGCTTCTGGGTGTCATGTTGTTTATTGTGGGTACAGCAATCATCATTGTGTCCATAAACTTAGCATGGCTGATGATTGGCCGAATTGTCCAAGGCATGGGTACGGCTGGATTTACGCCGCTGTCGATAGCCATCATCTCGCAACGATTTGCGCCCGAAGATCGAGGACAGTTGATGGGGACATGGAACTCGGCTGTCCCGTTGACCGGATTTACTGTGCCATTTTTAGGCGGCTTGTTGGTCGATGCATTTGGTTGGCGCGGCATGTATCCACTAATGCTGGTCTGTGGCATTATCGCCCTATGGCTGGTCTATAAAAATGTGCCAGGTCGCACAGCGACAACAGATTCAGAGACATCCCTAACTGCCACCGATGTAGCTATCGCGGATAATGATACGGGGCTGTTCTTGCGTCAATTTGACTGGATAGGTGTAGTTCTGCTGAGCAGTGCAACGATTGTCCTCCTGCTCTATACCTCCAGCCGTGCCATCACAGGTGTTCCGGCCCTGCAAGATTGGCGTTTGCTCGGTCTTTGTTTCCTGCTCTTTGCAGGGCTGATTGTCTGGGAGCGGCGTCGAGAAACACAATGGGTTGCAGAGGAATATATTGCAGAGACGCAACCCTATATCAACCTCAATCTATTCCGCAACCGTAACTTTACGCTCACCTGCATCAGTGCAGGATTGCGCATGTCGCTGATGACCAGTGCGGCCTTTGTCATCCCGCTCTATCTCAACGAAATTCATGGACTCAAAGCCAGCACCATCGGTATCGCCATTGCGCTCCAAACAGCGATGCTTTTTCTGGTTTCGCGTGCGGGTGGACAACTGGCAGACCGCTGGGGTAGTCGTCGTCCAGTGCTGTTGAGTATGGTGGGGATGGTGGGTATGTTGGCCTTTCAAGCAATGTTACCTGCATCTGCACCGCTATGGCTCACCTTTGTCGCCGTTATGGGGCATGGTCTTTTCATCGGTCTTTCATTGGGGCCACTCCACCGCTCTGCCATGCAGGGTGTCAGTGATGAGGAATCGGGTAGCGCGGCGGGATTGTATAGTCTTATCCGCTTTTCGGGCATTGTTTTGGGGACAGCAGTCGCAGGCGTCTTTTTGCAGCAGGGATTGAGCCAAGCTACGACTCAGGGAGCAGAACCCGTTGTTGCCTATCAAGTAGTCTTTTGGGGATATGCGGGGGTTGCGTTGTTAAATTTGGTTATCAGTTGGTGGTTGAAAGATTAACAATCACAAAATTTGTTTCATTCATTGATAAGGAGAAAAATCATGATTATTGTCGCAGGAACAGTCGAGATTCAAGTCGAAAAACGCACAGAGGCCATTGCTGCCGCACAGACAATGGTCGCTGCAACCGTGCAGGAAAAGGGTTGTATCACCTATCAATTCTACGAAGATATCAGTATCCCAGGGCGTATGTTGGTCTACGAACAGTGGGAGAGCGACGAAGCATTGGCTGCCCACATGCAAACACCACACATGGCTGAGTTCAACAAGGTGTTACCGGGTATCTTGGCAGGCAAACCTGATATTCACAAATTTGAAATTAGTGCAAGCACGAAGTTGGTGTAGGCATTTATTGTAGAGAACGTAGAGGAGATAGGGAGATGGGGAGATGGGGAGATGGGGAGATAAGGCTAACTCATTAACTCTTCGCTCTTCGCTTCTTACTCTCCCTCTCTGCACTTCTGTGGTTAAAACTTTACAGGGTGAGAACGATGGATGTACAAAAACTATTACAAAATTTGGGTGTGACCGATGAGACGCTATCGGCAGATGAAAAAGCGTTTTTGGATAAGCAGGGGTATTTACCGCTCCCCGATATTCTTTCAGGCGAGGAAATTGATGTGCTTCGGACTCGGCTGCAAGAGCTAACGGATGCAGAAGGCGATCAAGCAGGGACTGAGTTTCATCAAGAAGCGGGGTCGACTCGCCTGAGTAATCTGAGCAATAAAGGCGAGATATTTGAGATTTGTTACACCCATCCACGTATACTAGCTGCAATGAACCATGTACTCCAAGGGGATTTTAAACTCTCCTCGCTCAATGCCCGCGCTGCTAGACCTGGCGGTGGACATCAGGCATTTCACA
This sequence comes from Chloroflexota bacterium, assembly GCA_039029935.1. GTDB lineage: Bacteria > Chloroflexota > Anaerolineae > Caldilineales > Caldilineaceae. Next base: position 19,483 of record JBCCFC010000028.1, on the reverse strand, counting down.
CCGACTGGGGCGAAGCCATTCCCGCTGATGATCTGAGTGCCTTTCAAGTCTGTAATTCCATCTGGCTACTCGATGATTTTACCGAGGATAATGGGGCGACCCGTGTCGTGCCTGGCTCACATCGCAGTGGACAACGCCCCAGTGATGCCATGACCGACCCAACCGCCGTTCACCCCAACCAAGTGCTGTTGACTGCACCTGCTGGTACAGTCGTCATCTTTAACTCGCATACATGGCACGGTGGCACACTCAACCGCACCAATAATTACCGTCGTGCCTTGCATTCTTACTTCTGCCGACGCCACCACAAGCAGCAGGTAAATCAGAGGGCATGGCTTTCAGCAGAGACTGTCGCTGGCTTGAGCGAGGAAGCGCGTTTTATTTTGGATGTGTAGTGTAAAGGAGAAAATCAGATGAAAATCACAGACATATCACTTTTTCGTGTTCATGGAACATGGCAAGGAAGCGGATTCCCACCGGGGGATCGCCAAGCACAACAGCCCGATATATATCCCGAATTTAATCAAAGTGCGGGGATGAACTTGCCCAATGTGGGGTTGGATGACCCGCAGCCCATTAGTGCAATTTATGTGGAAATTGAAACCGACGAGGGCGTCAGCGGTATCTTTGGCCCTATCCAGCATGAGCAAGCATATCTGATCAAAACAATGCTACGCCCCTACTTGATTGGGCGTGACCCGTTGGCAACCGAGCAACTGTATGATCAGATGATTCGCATGAATCGGCATGGTCGCTCTGGCATGTATATGACGGCAGTCAGCCCTGTCGATTGCGCACTGTGGGACCTCAAGGGCAAGGCGTGGAATCAGCCCATCTATCGGCTGTTGGGGGGGCCGACGCAGCTACATGATGCCGGAGGCAAAGATGCTTGTCCTGCCGTGCCAGCCTATATCAGCTTGCTGGGCTATTCGGTCGAGCCAACCCGTGCCGCCACCGTTGCACGCCAATACAAAGCACAGGGTTTCACCGCTCAGAAGTGGTTTTTCCGCTATGGTCCTGGTGATGGTGAGGCGGGCAAAGCCAAAAATTTAGCAATGGCAAAGGCTGTGCGTGATGCGGTTGGCTCCGACTATCGGCTAATGTTTGATGCGTTTATGGGCTGGGATGTCACCTATGCCATCGAGATGGTACGTGCGTTGGAGCCAATTCGCCCCTTCTGGATGGAAGAGCCGATTCCACCAGAGCGTATCTCCAGTTTCCACAAAATTCGTCAAGCCGCCAACGTCCCTATCGCTACTGGCGAACATATCTACACACGCTGGCAGACCAAAGAGTTGCTGGTCAACAATGCAGTTGACTTTCTGCAAAACGACCCTGACTGGACAGGCGGCATCACCGAGTTGGTCAAGGTCTGTGCGCTGGGGTCATCGTTTGATGTGCCTGTCATCGCCCACGGTCACTCACTACTCGCCGCACTTCATGTTGCCACTGCGCAGTCACCCGCTACCGTCCCCTATGTTGAATTTCTCGTTCGTCATCAGCCTGGTAAACAATATTTCCACAAACCGTTCATCCAGCCCAAAGAAGGCATCGTCTATACGCCAGATTTGCCTGGATTGGGGTTGGTGTTGGATGAGGATAAGGTTGAACGGCGAGAGGCATTTTAGCATCAACCAGTTGGCATCCTTGGGGTCTTTACAAACCGTACTTTTGCTCTTAAAATATCCCTATGGATGCCCAAACAATTTTTCACAATCTACGCAATACACTTGCCACGCTCTACACAGACAACGCAACGGCAGAGCGGGTGGCATTGGATGCGGGTCTGAATAGGATATACATCGCTTTCGACCTCAAATCTATCAATACATGGCAGTCGATTTTATCCGAGGCTATCAAACAACGTCGCATGGAGGCGTTGCTATTTGAGGTTGCCTTAGTGGAATTCCCTAATCATCCAACGCTACAGCAAGCTTGTGACAATTATCGTGTGTTTGTCGATCAAGAAGGCAGCTTTGCTCACTTGATTGATGATAGACCTGTGGATGCACCACAAGTGACGTTAGCGGATGCATTGGCGAAACTGGCCTCATTGCCGCTGGACACCATCCCGTCCATTTCCGCATTGCCGACAGAATCGCATCTGCCACATCGACCCAACAGCCACTTTGTGGGTCGCGAGGATGAATTGAAAACGCTTGCCAAACATCTCAAGGGCGGAGACACAGTGCGCATCAACCCAGCTATCACTGCTACAGGCATGGGTGGCATTGGCAAAACTCAACTGGCTGTTGCCTTTGCTCATCGTTATGGGCAATACTTTGCTGGTGGCGTCCATTGGGTGAGCATGGCAGATCCTGCTTCGGTGATGGCCGAGATCGCCGTTTGTGGGCAACAGATGGCAGGCGTTGGACCCGACTACGATTCTCTCGATTTAGCCACGCAAGTACAACGGGTGATGCGTTTCTGGCAGCAGGAGATGCCTCGTCTACTTATCTTTGACAATTGTGAGGACCCAGCACTGTTAGCGCGCTGGCAACCCACAACGGGTGGTTGTCGTGTGTTGGTGACAAGCCGTCGTCAGCAGTGGAGCAGCGCACAGGGTGTACAGACGCTGGCCTTGACAACCTTGACCCGTGCGCAGAGTATTGAACTGCTCTTAAAATTTCGACCCGATTTGGCCGAAGCGACCGCACAGGGTGATGACACCTTGGATGCCATTGCCGCCACCTTGGGTGATCTACAACTGGCCCTGCATTTAGCGGGTAGCTATTTGGAGACCTACCGCCATGACATCCAACCCCATGAGTACCTGCACGAATTACACAACGATGCTCTACTCAATCATGAATCGCTGCAAAACACAGAGGATAGTATCTCGCCCACCGAGCATGACCTGCATGTGGCGCGCACCTTTGCCCTCAGTACGCAAAAGCTAGACCCCGATGACGCTACCGATGCCTTGGCACTGGCACTGTTGACACGCATGGCTTGCTTTGCTCCTAACGAACCATTACCCCGTTATTTGCTGATGGCAACGGTGAATGAAACTCATACAGCCACTCAAAAAGGTCGTGCGTTATGTCGTCTCTTGGCCTTGGGTTTGGTGGAGGAGACATCGGATGGGACTTTATTGATTCATCGATTGGTGATGCATTATGTCCAAGGAGTGGGATGGGATGATGGCGCACAGGAAGCTGTTGAGATAGTTATACTCCATGCTGCCCATGAAATCAATGAAGCAGGTATGCCTAGTCCACTGCTAGCGTGGCAACCCCATCTACGGTATGCGACCGACCAAGCGTTTAATAGACGAACCATACAAACAGCCACTCTCTGTAATGAACTGGGTCATCACTTGCAGATGATTGGTGTCTATGAGGAAGCAAAAGCATACTATGAACAGGCATTGGCTATCCTTCAAAAGGTATTAGGCAAGAATCATCCAGATACCGCCACTACCCTTAATAATCTTGGCTTGTTACTGTCTAATGTAGGTGAGTATGAGGATTCAAAAGCATATCATGAGCAGGCACTGACCATTCGGATATCAATGTTGAGTGAGAATCATCCCGACATCGCCATCAGCCTCAACAATATTGGGTTGTTGATGTATAACATGGGGGAGTATGAGGGCGCAAAATCGTATTATAAGCAGGCATTAGTCATCCGGAGACAGGTGTTAGGTGAGAATCATCCCGACATCGCTCAAAGCCTTAATAATCTTGGCTTGCTGTTGTATAACATGGGAGAATACGAAGGCGCAAAAACATATTATGAGCAGGCATTGATCATCCAAAGAGAGATGTTGGGCGAGCAGCACCCTTTCATGGCCACTAGCCTTAACAATATTGGGTTGTTGATGTGTAACATGGGGGAGTACAAGGGCGCAAAATCGTATTATGAGCAGGCACTGACTATCCAAAGAGAGATATTGGGCGAGAATCATCCGAATACCGCCGCTAGCCTCAACAATCTTGGGACATTGTTAGAATCAATGGGGGATTACCAAAACGCAAAACCGTATCACGAGCAGGCACTGACTATTCGGATATCAGTGTTGGGTGAAAATCATCCAGATACCGCCGCCAGTCTCAACAATCTTGGGACGTTGTTAGCATCAATGGAAGAGTATGAGGGCGCAAAATCGTATTATGAGCAGGCACTAACCATTTATAAAGAGAATTTAGGTGAGAATCATCCACACACTGCCGCCAGTCTCAACAATCTTGGGACATTATTAGCATCAATGGGGGATTACAAAAGCGCAAAATCGTATCATGAGCAGTCACTGACCAGAAAGAGAGAGATTTTGGGAGAGAAACATCCCGATACCGCCACCAGTCTCAACAACCTTGGCTCAGTGTTAGCTTCAATGGGAGAATACGAGGACGCCAAAGCGTCCTACGAGCAGGCATTGTTCATCTATCAAGCGGTAGTGGGAGAGAAGCATCCCGATACCGCCGCCAGCCTCAATAATATCGGGTTGATTTGGATAAATCTAGGTGGCTATTCACAGGCAGCTGCGTATTTGGCACAGGCAGTGACGATATTGGAGGATATACTAGGGTTCGGGCATCCACATACACAGACAGCAAGACGAAATTTAGAAAGGGTGCGAGGGTTGATGGGTGAATGAGTAATTGGTAGTCATTAACAGTGATTTTGTGATGTATGTCATAACAGCCAATTCGCAACACGCAACCGCAGCACACGAGAAAATTCTCGCTCATTTGCCGTCTATAACAGTCAAATCCCAACATCAATCCAGAATCAATCTATTATAGTAATAAACATGCCTCAATCGCTTCATAGATATTCTCAAGCAATTCCTCAAATGTATCGCCTTGTGTAGCACTGCCCTCAATGGCAGGCACTTCTGCCCAATATCCACCTTCCTCAGCATCGTGAATAACCACTTGTAATTTCATCCTACCACCTCATCAATTTGTAGATAGATAAATGACTCGACATCTTCAACCTGTTGTGCATAATCTCGCTACTTATGATTTAATATACACATGAATGCCGTGAATTATGTACACAAACACGCAAAGGAACAACTGTAACATGATTCATAAACGCTCTCAAAGCCGAAGATAAAGGACATAAACAATGCGTAAATTTAACACATCCGGTCCCTGTGACCCAAAGCGACATTATACAATCATGCGTGAGGCACTGGTTGCCACAGGTCAAGCATTGGTGGATAACGGCCACTACTTCACCATTATTGCACCCAGACAAGCAGGCAAGTCCACCTATTTTCAACTCCTGTTTGAGGAGCTAAAACAACAGGATTATCTCCCGATTTGGGTCAGCTTTGAAAGTTTAAAAACAGTCAATCGGGACAAGTTTTATCGGACATTTGGCAGGGAGCTCAAAGAGGAACTATCTCTTTTTGCTATCAAGGTAGATTCCGCTCTGACAGATCATGTTGATTTGCAGGATTTTTTCAGAGAGCCAGTACTTCTATCAAAAAAAATCGTGCTGGTCATTGATGAGTTTGAAGATATTCCTGACGATGTGATGGGTGAAGTTCTACACTCGTTTCGTAAAATCTACCATCGCAAACAATTTTATGCCTTGCATTCAGTGCTCCTTGTCGGCGTCAGCACTTTATCTGAGCTAATTGTCTCAGGTTCATCATCGTCACCCTTCAATGTATCGGATGAATTAGAAATTTCCTATTTCACCTTTCAGGAGACCAACGAACTCATTCATCAATATATTCAAGAGTCAGGACAGGTCTTTGAAGCGGATGTTATCCAGGCCATCTTTGACAATACACAAGGGCAACCCGGATTAACCTGTGCGCTCTGTGACCATCTGGTTAAAGCAAAACCAGACCGTGAACAGTCTATTACGATGGCTGATTTTTACAACACCCTCAAGCATTTTGTGACAGAACGGTCGGATAAAAATATTCTGAATATTGTCCAAAAGGCGAGAGAGAAACAGGATTTCATGCTACGTGTGCTTTTTGGCGATGCACCGATTCCGTTTAGCGTACACACACCGACTATATCCTATCTCAAAGCACATGGTGTGATTTACAATGCGAGTGGCGTGGTTGATATCCCTGTCCCGCTGTACAGTAAGTGTTTGATTACAGCGTTTCGTCCACCCATCAACGGAGAAACGTATCATTATTACACTAGGCAAGAGAGTCTCGCTGCCTATGTCACGGATACTGGGCTAAACATTCAAGCCATGCTACGCAAATACCGCGACTACGTGCGTCGTCGCGGCTTTCGTGCATTTGACACCAAACAACTCAAAGAGGGGGCTTGGCATTATTCACTCGATGGCTTTATCAACTTTGCTATTCAAGGATTAGGTGGCGACACACAGGTTGAAGTACCGAGCGGTCGTGGACGAACTGATATCTTTATCCGTTACCATAACAAAAAATATATCATTGAAACCAAAATCTATACCAACGACACCTACTTCAAAAATGGCAAATATCAACTGGCAGAGTATCTCGATTCTGAGCAGTTGGATGAGGGGTATTATGTAGTCTTTAGTAATCAGCATGATGAGGATGACACGCTTGATTTTGATGAGACAGTCAAGGGCAAACGGATCATTACGTTGATTGTACGGGTAAAGTTTGAACGTCCGAGTGACCAGAAAGCACCTGTAGAAGACTGAGGTCTAATCCCATGCTATCACAGAAAACCCGTTGAAACAGGTTGCACTGAATGTGATACAGCATACTTCAGTATGCTTCCTGTGATAGACACCGAATTGCATTCGGTGGTACTCATACGCAAACACGCAAAGGAACAACGATGAAACAATCCATCAAACTCGCTCAAATCGGCTACGGCTACTGGGGACCCAACCTCGCCCGCAATTTCTACCAAATCCCTGATGCGGACTTCGCCTGCCTAGTAGACCTCGACGCCAATGCTCGCGCCAAAGCAGAGCAACTCTATGACTGCGCCACCACTGATTCCTATGAAAGCGTCCTCGAAGATGCCTCGATTGAGGCTATCGTCGTCGCTACACCAGCACGGACGCATCATCCGTTTGCCAAGCGAGCGTTGGAGGCAGGTAAACATGTTTTTGTGGAAAAACCGTTGGCGATGGCGTTGGATGAGGCACAGGAATTGGTTGCTTTAGCCGATGAAGTCAACCGCGTGTTGATGGTCGGCCATGTGTTTGAGTACAATCCTGCCGTGCGCTACATCAAGCAGGTGTTGGATAACGGCGATTTGGGCGATGTCTACTATCTCTACAGCCGTCGTGTCAACTTGGGTCGTGTGCAGAGCGACATCAATGCATTGTGGAGCATTGCGCCGCATGATATTTCGATTGCGCTCTATCTGTTGGATGAAATGCCCGAAGCCGTGAGTTGCCAAGGGGCGAAGTATCTGAGTGGTCAAGTTGAAGATGTGATTTTTATGACGCTCCATTTTGCCAGCGGGCCGCTCTGTCATGTTCATGCAAGTTGGCTTGACCCCAGCAAGACCCGTGAACTAACCGTCGTTGGTAGCCACAAAATGGTGGTCTATGATGATGTGAGTTCCGAAGGCAAGGTGCGCATCTACGACAAAGGCGTCTATCGCAAAGGCGACCCTGTGTATGGCGAGTTTCAATACAAAATCCACAGTGGTGATATTTTGATTCCGCGTTTAGAGATGCGTGAGCCGTTACGTGAAGAATGCCTCGATTTTATTCAGTCTATCCAAAACGGCAAAAAGCCACATGCGGATGGGCAAAATGGATTAAACGTTGTGAAGGTGCTGGCGGCAGCACAAGAGAGTCTAGATTCTGGGGGGGCAAAGGTGACTGTGAAAAAGTAATCATCTCCGTCAAAAACAAAACCATTCACAGAAAAGCAGAAAAGCTAGTCTTTTGACTAGCTTTTTTGATTAAGAGCATTAACCCATTTTTGGTATAAAGCATGGGAACTGAACCCATGCTTTATCTCGCCGCACATCATTGTACCATTAATGAAATCAGCATCCATCATATTTTCTTGTAACCCCATTTCCACCAAACCTATTTGAATTATTTCTTGATTGCAGTAGCCGTCGCCGTAGGTGTTGCTGTGTTCATTGGTCTGGAGAATTTGCGAGTTGGGGTAGCAGTGGCCGTTGCTGTTGGCTCATCTTTGCTTGGTTCATCGTCGTCAATCGACGCTAATGAGGATTGTGTTGATGCTGACTCTGGTGTCACGATGGTGACAACGCGTTCGCGGACTGGTGTACGACGAGAGGCAGGTCGCTCTTTCTTGGCCTGTACGCCACCAGGAATCACCAATGTCTGTCCAGCTCGAATCCAATCAGCCGTCAAGCCGTTGCAACGTTTAATCGTGTTGATGGTTGCCATGGGTGAACGAACCGAAATGTCATAGAGTGTATCACCAGCCTTGACAATATAGGTCGAGCCTGTACACCCACTACCTGTACTGAGCGATGTTGATGTGTTAGATGTTGATGTGTTAGATGTTGATGTGTTAGATGTTGATGTGTTAGATGTTGATGTGTTAGATGTTGATGTGTTAGATGTTGATGTGCTAGATGTTGATGTGCTAGATGTACCTGTCTGTGTACGCGTACTGCTACTTTGCGTATTGGTCGTACTTGATGTTCGACGGGTTGCCACAGGTGTCGGCGTCTTGACTGCGGGCGCTCTTGTTGTGCTTGCGCTTGTATTGCTTGATGATGTAGTTGCACTCGATGCACTCGCATTTGATGCACTTACATTTGATGTGCTGGTTGACGATGATGCACCAGGAATCACCAAAACTTGGCCCACACGAATCACATCGCTATACAAACTGTTGGCTTGCTTGATGGAGCCAATGGTGACTTTATAGCGTCGAGCGATGGTTGTCAAGTTGTCTCCGGCTTTGACCGTGTATGAGGTCTGTGCATGGACGGGCATGACAAAGATCGGCAACGTCAACAAAAGAATTTTGACGATGATGAGGGCCAGTGCAAACAACAAATATTTGTATGTACGGCCAAAAGGATTTTCGCTTGTTGTCGCTGTTGCGATTAAATTACTGTTCTGCTTCATTTGTACTTCCTCACTTCATAACAACAAATTACAGTCGTTGTCATCCAGTTTGACAGAAAAATAGGCAACACAAAGCCAGCCAGAGACAATTCATGCATAAAACATGATCTCCAGATAAGTCAGCAGCCAAATAATTGTGTTCAACTTTGGTGCTTACAGCGTGTTTATCTAAATTATTTCAATCAACTATTGGATTAAGATGAACCGTAATCGGTTGTCTCACTTCCTTGTTGATACAGCCACAGTCCACTTCCAATAAACTGTCACTGCAAATTGTTCTACTTCTAAAAATTGTTCTGTCTTCATTAGATACTATGTGACTGTCCTACGGTCCCATAGTATCGGAGCAGATGTATCTCTACATAGAGTCATGGTTAGCTGTTCCAAGGCTGCCATTTCTCTCAATGAGTCTTTGTAAAATCAGACTGAAAGTTGTTCTAAGACTCCCCGTCAATTGACCCATTTGCTGCTCCATTTCAGGATACCAACAAATGACTCAAAAATCTCTAGTACCTTTGTACCGTTTACAAGATAGGTATTCGTAATTATGATTATGGCTAGACAGAACTGTAAGGTGTGCAGCGAATATGTAGATTTTAACCATATTTATACGGATTAAGTCGATATTTCACTGCATACCGATATTATTTGTTTCATTTCCCTTACAGAGGGATCATGAAGCATTCAATTTTTATCGTATGGAGTATCTCGAAAACTTACCAACCTAACAGACAGAACAGGGAAGTGTTTGAAGGTTTTGAGATAGGAATGGATGATTTTTGTGAAGACATCGCAGCTACATCAAGCACAGAATAATCAAAGATACAGTCAAAAGTACAGCCAAAAATATCACGGCCGTAAAGAAAACGGCGTGAAGGGTATCGTGCAGGTCGCCGTTGCACCTGTGCGTGAAAATACGGATATGTGGCGAAAGTTCGCTCTTTTCCTACTATTTTGTCTCATCTATACAGGCTTATCGACCTGTGGATTTATTGCCAAACCAGCACAGGCACTTTCAATTCAAGAGCCACCCTTGTGGACACTCTTTAACCGTGAACAAAATGGATTAACCTCCAATAATGTCTGGTCATTGCTGGTCGTAGACGATGAAATCTGGGTGGGTACAGCGACAGGCATCAGCCGCTTTAATGGTGTGTGGATGTCTTATCCAAGCATTGACGAGTTAAAGAATATCCCAGAGAATAAATATTATGTCCCAAGCGGTGTGGTGGTGACGCTGGTCGAAGGGCGAACACCTGGTACAATTTGGGCTGGCACAGACAGAGGTCATATCGCCTTTTGGGATGGACAACGATGGGCGAATGTGTTAAGTGTTGCCTCCCAAATTATCACGCTGCAAGAGATGGATGATGGTCTGTGGATTGGTACACAAAAGGGTCTATTAAAATGGTCTATGCAGGGCGCAAACACAGGCGACATCGCACGTTTGGACAGAGAACCAATGTTGGTTGAGGAATTGGGTGACATTGCCGTCCATGCCATTTTAGACTCCTCTCATCAGTTAATGCCTGATATATTTGTGGGGACACAAAACGGGTTATGGCGGTATCGCGCACAAGGCGGCGACGAGCCAGAGTGGAGTCTGGTTGACACGACAACATTGCCCAATCCAACGATTACATCGCTATGGGAAGAGGAGAGCGGGCGCTTATGGGTCGGTACACCCAGTAGCTTGCACTGGCGTTACCCTATCGACACGGCATGGTTTGATCTGGAAGTACGCGACCGTCATGATGAGCCTGTGTTGATTCAAACGCTTGCCGGAGATAACCAGGGTGGTGTCTGGGTGGGAACCGATGGCGGTGGTGCGCGTAAGTTTGTCGATGGCGGGCATGTCACCATTGATGCCGCACGGCCCCTGGAAGGCGGGCGTCGTGGGCTAACATCCTCATTGGTGCGCGATATTGCCATTGACAAAGATGGGTCGATTTGGTTTGGTACGCATGTTGGTGTCTTCCGTTATCAGGAGCGGGTTTGGATCAACGATTTCCAATCTGGCGAGCAGTTTAGCATCAACATCAATGCCACCAACGACATGTTGATTGACCACCAAGACACACTCTGGGTTGCCACAGCGGGTGCGGGTATTCGACGCAAATCATCACCATTGGTACGCGGCGAGGTTATCTATAATACCCAAAATAGCCGCCTACCAGACGACGGTGTGCTGACCTTGACGCAAGACCACGAAAAAGGCATTTGGGCTGGCACGATGAATGGCGTGGCCCGTTTTGCCAATAATCGCTGGACCATTCCTGTGCATATGCGCTTTCTCCCCCACCCTGTTGTTACACGGTTACTGGCCGATGGTGATACGCTGTGGATTGGGACAGAAAATGGGCTTGTCACCTACAACATCCGTCATGGTGAGTTGACGACATTAGAGGAATTTGGGGGGCAAATCATCGAAGCACTGGTGATGGACTCCTATGGGCGCGTTTGGGTTGGCACGGATCAGAGCGGCGTGTGGATCAACACCAATGGCGGTGACGGCTCCAAAGGCAGCGAGGTTGAGTGGATCAACCAAAATGCCAGCCATCTTGAAGGTAGTCTGCCGGGCAATTATATTGTGCTCGGCGGCTTGACAGCGGACCCAACTGAATCCGGGCACATGTGGGCGATTGTATCGGGATATGGTCTTTATCGTTGGGATGGCACACAATGGCATGAAGGCGACCCTGACCACCGACTGCCAAACCATTTCCTGTATACCTTGTTTAGCAGCCCTGTTGATAAGAGCATTTGGATTGGCAGCGAAGGTGGTGCGACGCGCTATGATGGACAATCTTGGCAGACCTTTAGCAGCAACGATGGTCTGCAAAGTTCGGCCATCTATGCCTTTGCTCGCGCAGCGGATGGTGGCTACTGGTTTGGTGGTAATGAAGGGCTTTCGTACTATCAGCCAGAGCGCACCGCTCCTTGGATCAGTGCTGAATTGCTGACCACCGGCGATGAAAATGGTGGCCTGTTTGTAGGTGAGCCACTGCTCTTTGAGGTGACAGTGGGGGATTTGCAGACATCCGAGGATGCACTGCGGGTTTTCTATCGTGTCGTTGAAGAGGGTACATCTGAAACAGCCGGTTCATCCACATGGACTGAGCTGATTGGCAATCGTCTGGAGTGGACATTTGGCACGATTGGTGAGCATCGCATTGAATTCCAAGTACGCGATATGGCCTTTAACTACTCTGAGGTCTCTGTCCAGCCCATCACCATGACCGAGCCACCTGTGTTGATTACTGTACCAATTCTGGGGCAGGTGGAATACAGTGCGGTCTTGACGCTCGTCATTTTGTTTGTCATCACGACCCTAATCGGCGTCGCGACCTACGTCAGCCTGCTGATGCTGCAAAAACGTCGAAAAGCAATTGAGGCACTGCATCGTGGCTACAACCCCTACATCAGTGGTGAACCTGTGCGTGAGGCGGATATGTTCTACGCACGTCATAGTGTGCTGCGCCAGATTATCGACACGCTGCATCACAACAGTATCATGATCTATGGCGAACGACGTATTGGCAAGACAACGCTGCTCTACCAACTGGCGCATCGCCTGAGTACCGTTGATGACACTGAATATTGGTTTGCGCCGCTCTACATCGACCTTGAAGGCACCAAACAGGAAAACTTCTTCCACTTTTTGATCGAAGAAATTGTCTTGGGTCTTTCGTCCCTGACGAAGGAAGATGAAGGATTTGTTGATACATTACAAAAGCTGAACTATCTCAAAACAGAATCCAACCAATATACGGATCGACACTTCAACCGTGATTTACGTCGTGTGATTTCTGCATTAACCGAATATGGTGAGCGAACGTTTGCGGGCAGAGATTTGCGTTTGATTTTGCTGCTTGATGAGATGGATGTGATCAGCCAATATGATCACCTTGTGCAGCAACAGCTGCGCCGCATCTTTATGCGTGACTTTGCCGCCACAATGGGGGCTGTGGTTGCGGGCATTCAGATCAGCCGTGAGTGGGAGCGCATTGAAAGCCCTTGGTATAATCTGTTTAATGAAATCGAGGTTGAGCCTTTTGGCGATGCCGATGCACTCGAATTGCTCACCGAGCCAGTCAAAGACTATTACACCTATGATGAGGCTGTCACGGATTTCATCATCAAGCACAGTCATGGTCGTCCGTTCCGCGTCCAGCAATATGGGCTGATTGCGGTCAACCAGATGCTCAAGGCCAAACGACGTCAGGTCTTGTTGGAGGATGCGGAGTATGCGCACCAAGTGATTTTGCATAGCCAGAATCACAACCACATCAACGAAGGTTTGGACAACGATGAGCTAAACAAAGCGATTATCCAAACCGAGCTCAATCAGGCGTTGGGGCATGTGCTGGTAGAGACCAAACATCAACCTCGCTATCAACCCGCCAAGGAACTGTTGGGACAGTTGCCGCTGAATCGCCAGCAACAAAACTCGCAGACACGAAATCAGGAAGCAAGAAATCAGCGTGTAGGAACAACATACAAGGAGGTCCCTGGACATGCGTAATCCATATATCGTCGGTCGCTGGGTGCGTGGACATCACCACTATGGCCGCCATCGTTTAATCGATCACCTGCTCAATATGCCTGACACCGCCATTTGGATGGTGGGTACACGGCGCATGGGCAAAACATCTATGTTGCGTCAGATGGAATTTCTGACCGATGTACCCAATAGCCAGCTTGTGCCGCTCTTCTGGGATTTGCAGGGCTGTACATCGCCAGAGGAATTGGCCGATGAGCTAATCTTTGCGCTCGAAGAACACGAGCATCGCTTTGCCCCCTTTGGCCTTGATGTGGATGCGCTTGACGGTGATGATGTGATTAAAATTTTGCGAGCAGTCAACCGTGCCCTGCGTATACATGACCGGATGCTCTTTTTGCTGATTGATGAAGCTGAGGTCCTGATTGACATCGGTACACAGAATCCCAAGTGGCTGGCACGGTTACGTAAGCTCTTCCAAGGCGGCGCACAACGAACGTTGATCACATCAACAAAACTGCTCTCCAAGCTTAATGAGAACAGTGGCGAGTGGAACACCAGCCCCTTCCTCTTTGGATTCAGCTTGGTGAATTTATGGAGCTTGGACCAAGATGCATCGGAATCACTGGTACGCCAACATCAGTTTGAACGCTGCCAGATGGAGATTCCAGAGAGCATTGTCGAAGAAATTCTGATGCACACCAACAGCCAGCCTTACCTGACGCAACATCTCTGTCATCGGCTCTTTGTCGAGACTGGGCCGGATTGCGGTACGCTGCGTTCTGTACAGCCAGAGGATTTGGTCCCAGATCGCATGGTTGATGGCTTTTTCCAGATCGACTTTGGGCAACTGACACCGATTGAACGACGCATTCTGTTGGCCGTCGTGCCATTGACGCTAGCCAGCGAGGATGAGATTATCGCTACCCTGAGCGATGTCCCACCAGAGCGTATCCGCACGTTTGTCTACGGCTTGAATAAGCTGGGACATCTGCGTGATATTCAACATCGGTGGGCCATTGGCAATGAGTTCCTGCGCAACTGGCTCCAAACCAACTATGACAGCTTGGTGCAACAAACCGAGTCCACTTTGAGCGACAATAGCTTTGAAGAAATGCTTGAGGTCGCCAAGGAGAGCGAGTATTCCTACTTGACCGAGCAGATTCAACAGTTGCAGCATCGTCTGGATGGGCTAACGCATCGCCACCAGACACCAGGGCAATCACCTGCCGAGCTGAATTTGGAGATCGAAACGCTGACCCACATGATTGGTATGGCTGAACATGAGCGCAATATTATTCCCACAACAAACCATACAGGACATCGCGGTGAGTATCATCCAGAAAATCGTGGCTCGCATCGCCGGGGCGATTATGGACGCGGAGAGCCATATCGAGAGACGCACCATCGGGATGATTATCACCGCGATGATTATCATCGGGATGATTATCACCGCGATGATTATCACCGCGATGGGTATAAGCAACGTGGCTATGATGACCATGATGACTATGAGCGGGGTCGAGGACGTAGACGGCCAAGTCCACCTCCACGACAGAGTTATCATGATGAGCGGGTCAGAACATAAAGTCTTTCCCTACAAAAACTTAGATAGCTAAATTGAGATGTTGTTAGCGGGGATGTCCTATCGGATATCCCCGTTTTGCATTTATAGAACCACAAAAGGGACCTCCTATTTTTTCAATAAAACTTTGATTGGTGAAACCGCAGAACTCACTCGCACCGTATCATTTTTGTAGAAGGAAATAGAAAAGGTTCAAGGGTCGTAGAGCATAATTTTTTGTGAATGGGTTGGATGTTTGGTATAATTTATCCTAATACGAACGCCTGTTTTTATAAAATGAATGTACAACAGATCCATAACGCGTTTATTGGGCAATCGTACCCTGTCACACCATCCACTTTTCAAGCATTGACTATTGTATAGAACAAATGAGATATCAACACCCAAACACACCTCAGCATACTTAGCCATAAACATACAACGGGAACGCAATTGTGAATAAACAAGAATTTCATATTGAGGATAGCTATCAATACAACCACTCATCACCAGCACGATGGATTTGGTCACATATTTGGCAGCACAAATGGTTTTTTATTGTCTATTGTATTGGGGTCATTGCGCTCAACGCCGCCAAGGTCTTTGTACCGATTCTGACAGGCGAGGCGTTTGACTTGGTGGCGTCAGGGACTGAGCTTGTCACCACTGAGGTGGGCAGGACGTTGGGTTTCCTTGCACTCAGTATTCTGGGCATTGTGATGGGGCAGAGTCTTTTTGAGCTATTTGGGTACTACGCAATGGAAGTCACGGCCAAGCGCATGGAGCGTGATGCGCGTGATGAATTGTATCTGAACTTATTGGGCAAAAGTCAGACATGGCACAACCAGCAACGGGTTGGTGACTTGATGGCGCGCGCCAACAATGATGTGCGTGAACTCAACAACATGATGATGCCCGGCGTTGCATTGCTCTTTGACTCAGTGATGGGACTGGTCATTCCGATTATTGCCATTGCGCAAATGGATTGGCAACTGCTTCTTGCCCCTGTGTTCTTTACTGTGTTGTTAGCATGGGCCTTGCAACGCTATATGAATGAGTTGGGGCCTATTTCTGGCAATATGCGTCAGCAGTTTGGGCGCATGAATGCCACCGTTGCCGAGAGCGTGACCGGGATCGAGGTGGTCAAGCTCAATGTGCAGGAGCAGCAGGAGATTAACAAATTTAATCTGGAGGCAGAAAAATATCGTGATTACTTTGTCCGGCAAGGTGTGGCACAGGCGCGATATTTGGCAATCTTTGTAGTCAACGTTGCGATTGCCTTGGGCTTTCTGCATGGTATCTGGCTTCTTAGCCAAGGCAGTATCACAATTGGTTCCCTAATCGGATATATCGGTCTGCTCTTCCTTTTCCGCTTCCCTGCAGGCATATCCACCTTTACCTTTGTGTTGGTGGCTTTGGGGTTTGCCAGTGCCAGCCGCATCCTTGAACTGATGTCACAGGAGACGGATATTGACGAGAATGATGGTGGTCATTCAGCAACGATTCAGGGTGAGATTGTCTTTGAAAATGTCAATTTTGGGTATAATGGCAATGGTGATGGCAATGATAATGATACCGATAATGATACCGATAATGATACCGATAATGATACCGATAATGTGCTAGGGGGTATCTCCTTTACGGCACACCCCGGTGAGACGGTGGCGATTGTGGGGCAGACGGGATCGGGCAAAAGCACATTGACCAAGCTGGTCAACCGCACCTATGATGTCTCGGCAGGGCGTGTGTTGGTCGATGGTGTGGATGTGCGTCAATGGGAACTTGATGGGCTGCGGCGGCAAATCTCGACGATTGAACAGGATATTGTACTCTTTTCACGCGATGTGGCTGCCAACATTGGCTTTGGGTTGGGGCGTGATGTCACCCATGCACAGATTGAGCAGGTGGCGCAAGAGGCGCAGGCACACGATTTTATCATGAATTTTGAGGATGGCTATGCGACTGATGTGGGTGAGCGCGGTGTGACGCTTTCGGGTGGGCAACGCCAGCGTATTGCCATTGCACGTGCGCTGTTGACCGACCCACGCATTCTCATCATTGACGACGCCACCAGTGCTATTGACAGTGCCACCGAGGACAAGATTCAACGGGCCATCAACCGTGTGCTCGAAGGGCGAACCACGTTGTTGATCACCCATCGACTTTCGCAGATTCGACGCGCAGACCGTGTGATTGTGCTGTCACAGGGTAGAATCCTCGATCAGGGTGCGCATGAGGAACTTTTAGAACGATGTCAATTATATCAACGCATTTTTGGTATCCGACAAGACAATATATAGCATGTCAGCATGCCAGCACTTCATGCTGATATGCTGACATGCTGGCATGCTGACAAGCTGACTGGCTGATAAGAGGTACACTATGGGCTTTGTAATGGAAGGTCTTCAAGCGGAAGGCTATGATCGACAATATCATGATCGCGAATTGATTCGACGGATTATCGGCTATTTTCGTCCCAAGCTGCCAACCATGCTGTTTGTGGCGGGGATGGTTGTACTCAACGCCACGATGGACACAGTACTGCCCGTCATGCTCTCACGCGCAGTTGATACACTCTCAATCAATTTTACATGGCAAGCCGCGCTCTTGCTCTCGTTTGTCATCCTTGTGGCGGGGGCACTCTCATGGAGTTTCAACTATCTGCGTCAGGTTTACACCGCACGGGCGGTGGGCGATGTACAACTGCAATTGCGTCAAGATGTGTTTGCCTCAATTCTCAACCGCGACATGTCCTTTTATGATGAGTACATATCGGGGCGTATCGTCAGCCGGGTGACGGGTGATACGACTGATTTTTCCAATGTTGTTACGCTGACCCTCAACCTCATGAGCCAATTGTTGCTCGTGGGGCTGCTTCTGATTGTTATGTTCTTCATCAACTGGCAGCTTACGCTGTTGGCACTGCTGATTGCCCCCATGATTACAGCCGCCGCACTCACCTTTCGCCATATAGCGCGCCGATCATCACGAAGCTCACAACGAGCGCGGGCAACGGTGAATGCACACCTACAGGAAACACTGTCAGGTATTTCAGTTGCCAAAAACTTTCGCCAAGAGGACACCATCTATGATGAATTTCAAGATATTAACCAACAAGCCTACAGCGTGAATCTGCGCGAAGGCTTTGTCTATAGCACCATCTTCCCCGTGTTGGCGGCGATTGGCGGTATTGGCACAGTGATTGTGGTCTATTTTGGGGGCAACAGCGCAATTGCGGGCAATATATCACCTGGCGATTGGTTCTTGTTTGTGCAGGCCATGAACATCTTTTGGTTTCCCATGACAAGCATCGCCTCCTTCTGGAGCCAGTTCCAGTTGGGGCTTTCTGCCAGCGAACGTGTCTTTGCGCTGATGGACTCTGAGCCGCGCGTCTACCAAACCGACAACCAGTCCATGCCAACGATGAAGGGCGAAATTGAGTTTCGTGATGTGCAGTTCCGCTATACCGAGCAGGAACAGGTCTTGCCCAACTTTAACTTGACGATTGAGGCAGGTGAAACCATTGCACTGGTGGGGCATACAGGTGCAGGTAAGTCGAGCCTGGGCAAGTTGGTGGCACGTTTCTATGAATTCCAAGCGGGTAAGTTGCTGGTGGATGGCCGCGATGTGCGTACCCTTGATTTGGGTGAATACCGTCGTCACATCGGCATGGTCCCACAGACACCATTTCTTTTTGCTGGTACGGTGAGCAACAACATCCGCTATTCACGTCCTGATGCAACCGACGAAGAAGTGGCAGCAGTGGCCGCCAGCGTTGGATTGGGTGACTGGGTGGATGCATTGCCTGATGGTCTTGACACTGATGTGGGCGAGGGTGGTCGTGCGTTGTCAATGGGTCAGCGGCAGTTGGTGGCGTTGGCACGTGTGCTGCATGAGGACCCATCGGTCATTATTCTCGATGAAGCAACCGCTAGCATTGACCCCGTAACCGAGGCACAGATTCAGGAGGGGCTGGATGTCATACTGAAAGACCGCACTGCCATTGTTATCGCCCACCGCCTGTCCACTGTGCGCAATGCTGACCGTATCATCGTTCTCAGTCAGGGTGAAATCATTGAGTTGGCCAAGTACTTTGGGTTCGAGCCGATGTTTGAGGACAATGAGCAAAATCCCTATCTGATGGACTTCTATTCGGATATGCCACGATGGTCCTTCAACCTTCAGCTATCTTTCCTACAGTCCCGTCTCAAAAAACTCAACATGATCCGCTCCGAAGCACGCAATGTCGTCCAGGACCGGACCATCTACGAAGATGCCCAAATCTTTGCTCCCAACCTCCACGCTATGGGGCCGATGGAGACCCGCGACTTCGAGACCTACAAAGAGCTCTTCGAAACCATCACCGAACTCATCCAGCCACCGGATTTACTCATCTATCTCCGCGCCGGCATTCCCACCCT
>JBCCFC010000027.1:0-23470 GCA_039029935.1 Chloroflexota bacterium | reverse complement strand
GGGATTTTTGTGAATATTCTTTTCTTTTTTACACTAAATCCAAGTCCGAGCCTTCGGGCTCGGTGCTGCATCTGTTCTGCGGGAATTGCTGCATTATACAAATCTAATCAAGATAGAGTACAATATCCTCATGAAAAAACGCTACCATCTATTCATATTTATCATCATGATTCTTGGCTGCACTCGTCCCGACACACCAGTAGCAAACACCGTTCCGACAACTGCCACCATAAACTCATTCTGGACATCCACTGCCCAACCCTACCAAGACATCACACTACACGGTATCAGCGAAAATAGCCCACCATCGCTTTACATTCGCGATGTGTTGGCGCCTGCTTTTGAAGCTGAAACGGGCATCCGCATTGATCTGCAAATCAGCAACAATACCCGTATCGAGCAGGTCATTGCCGACGAGGGGCGCGAATTTGATTTTGTCTATATTGAGCAGGATGTCATCTATGGCTATCTTGCCAATGAACGTCTGGTCAACCTCACTCAACTCATGGAGGATCATCCGACGCTGGTCGCGCCGACCTTCAATCTGGATAACTTTACCGACTTTTATCGTGAGTTTACAACACCCGTTGATGCCAATCGAGAAGAGGCTGGCAGCTACCTCTATGGTATTCCCATCGAAGCGTTTATCAAGGTCTATCTCTACCGTCAAGATTTGTTTAGCGATCCGGTGATTCAACAGCAATTTGAAGCCGAGTACCACTATCCGCTGGCTCCGGCTGTGACCTTTGAGCAGTACCATGATATTGCCCTCTTTTTCACGCAATATGGTCAAGACAACGAGCTTGAACTCTGGGGGACAACGGTGCAGGCAACCAACAGTGATATTGCCTCGTTTTATGAATTTTTTGAGACCATCGCACCCAGTTTCGGCATTTACGACTGGGGAATTAGTTTGGAGACCTATCGGTCAACAGTTACCAATGGGGGAAAGCTAGACAGCAAACAGGCGATTGATGCCTTGGACTACTGGGTTTCGCTATTAGAATATGCGCCACCGGAGGCAGCAGAAAGTACATGGGATGATGTGGCCGATACCTTTGCGGCGGGGCGGGTGGCACAGGGGTGGATTTACGGCGAAGATGTGGCGTGGCTGGCAACGGATACCACACGGTCACAGGTCGTGGGGAATGTCGGTGTCGCTCTACCGCCAACAGCTCGTGGCGTCATGCAAGATGCAACAATGGGTGTGGGGTATCTTGGCTATTATGATGGGGCTGCCTTTGGTATCCCCATCAACTCGGCCAACAAACAGGCGACATTGCTTTGGCTACAATATCTAGGACAACCGGATGTCCAACCAGCGTGGGCCATCAACAGCGGACGGGTGGTGCATCTGTCTACTTTTGATGATCCACTGGTGCGCGAGCAGGATAGACGCATCAACGGCTACTACACGCTCATGAAAAAACAAGGCGTGTTGTTTGCGGGTGCGCCACCGTTCCCTTTTCATGCACAAGTGCGTGACATCATCACACCGTTTATCCATCAAGCCATTCGCGGTGATCTCTCAGCAACAGAGGCGTTGACCAGTGCAGCACAAGCGGTGGATGAAGAGTTGGGGCGATTGGGGTATTCGGTAGTTCGGTAAGTCGGTATTCGGTAGATCGGTATTCGGTACTGACTCACCGACCTACTGACCTACTAACTTACCTTTGCACTTGGAGAGTACAGAATGGCATCACTACGTCAACGCTTCCGTGACTTCCCCATTGGTCGCAAACTGAACAGTGGCTTTGGGCTGCTGGTATTCCTCACCAGTATCGTGGTAAGTCTGATTCTCTTTGCCAGCCAGCAGGCCACGACCAAGATTGACCGTACAGTGGATATCCATGCACCCACAACGTTGGCCTCTGCGCGCGCACAAGCTAGTCTGCTCCAGATGCAAGCAGCGGTGCGTGGCTATCTCGCCGTTGGTGATCTGCGCAGCATTGATGACTATAACAAGGCCAAGGCTCTCTTTCAACAGAATTTGACCGAACTCAAGCGGCTCTCTGGTCAATGGTCCAATCAAGCCGATATCGAGCGACTGAATGAATTAATCAATATCTTTGCTATCTGGCTACCGATGCCGGAACAGCTTTTTGAGTTGTATGATAATCCGCTCAAAAATCAGCCAGCACTACAGCTTGCCAGCGAAGAGATTGCGCCCTTAACAACGCGTTTGTTGGATGAGATCGAACTGTTCATCGACGATATTTCGGTAGACATGCCCGAAAATACCTCTGATAATATTATTTGGCGCAATGAGATGATTGATTTTCGCACAACCGTGCAGGCCATGTCCACCAATCTACGCGCCTATGCATCGACAGGTGATTTGGTCTTCAAATTTGGCTATGCCGATCATCTGGGTAACAACAGCCAACTTTGGGCGCAGCGGACCGAATCCGTCACCGATCTATCGTCTGAACAGCAGGCCGCGTTTGCACAAATTGGTCAAACACGCGCTGAATTTTTGCGTCTTCCAGCGCATCTTTTTCACATGGTCGAGGGGGAACACAGCAATGAGGCACAATATCTATTTCAATATGAGGTAGAGCCACGCTCACAGCGGATGCTCCATCTGTTGGAGGAACTGACCACTGGACAGCAGGCATTGTTGCAATCGGAATTGGATGACGGCAAACAAAGTCTGGCCAATGTGCGTTACCAGACGGCCATCAGCGGGTTCCTTGCCCTCATGCTGGGAATTGGCATGGCCTATATCTTTCGCGAAAATATCGCCAGCCCCATCCGCCGTCTCAATAACACGGTCCAGCAGATTAGCGCGGGCCAATTGCAAGCACAGGCCGATATCGAGTCGGGGGATGAAATCGGTCGGCTGGCGACGGCGTTTAACCACATGACGGGGCAACTACGCCGGACCATTGGTGAGTTGGCAACCGCCAAGGAGACGGCAGAAACCGCCAGCCGTGCCAAAAGTGATTTTCTTGCCAGCATGAGCCATGAACTGCGCACCCCGCTCAACGCCATTGTCGGCTACACGCAGATTCTGACAAAAGCACCGGACCTAAGTGCGGGGCAACAGAGTGCCCTCAAGATGATCCAAGCCAGCAGCGGTCATCTGCTTACATTGATTACCGACATTCTGGATATCTCCAAAATTGAGGCGCGCAAATTGGAGCTTCACCCCGTGCCGATTGAACTGGACCCGTTTCTTGGCAACATTGTCGAAATGTTCCGTGTCCGTGCGCAACAAAAGACGGGTATTACCTTTGTTTATCAGCCCGCCACTTCCATGCCAGCCACCATCTATGCGGATGAAAAACGGCTGCGTCAAATTATGCTCAATCTACTCAGCAATGCCGTCAAATTTACCGATACCGGAAGTGTTACTCTGGGCATCGAGGCTAAGAAAATCAGAGCCGAGAAGCGATTACAGCAACCACAGAATACACAACTAACGATTGAGGTTGTGGACACAGGCATTGGCATTTCCCCAGAGGATTTGAGCAAAATCTTTCTGCCCTTTGAGCAGGTCGGCATCAAGCAGTATCAGACCGAAGGCACAGGGCTGGGGCTGGCGATTTCAAAGCGGTTAGTGGATGCGATGGATGGGGTGATTCATGTAGAAAGCATGTTGGGACAGGGCAGCACATTCAGCGTCACCCTGTGTTTGTCTGCCAATTGGGAAGAGGTCATCTCTCCCAACCCGACACAATATATCCCTGTGTCGTTGCCAAAGCATACGCCAATGGTGCTACCATCACAGGCGGAATTGACCATTCTGCTCGACCTTGCCATGAAAGGCGAGTTGCTTACACTCAAACAACAGGTACAAGCACTCGGTGAAACCAATCCAGTCTATCGGCCCTTTGTTGTTCGTGTGACGACGCTTGTGGATGACTTTGATGAGGCCAAGATTGAGCAGCTCCTGCGGCAAGCAATGGCATAGATGAATCCGCAAACCCATCAGCGAAGACCTTGCTCAAAAAAATGCGCAAATCGCCCCGGATCCACATCCAGCACAATCGACGCGTTGACAGGCTTGCCAGAACGGTCCCCCCAATCGACAACGGTCTGCCCACGTCCATATTTTCCGGCGACTTCGATTGAGAGGTGATGAGACTCGGCGCGTAATACACAATCCGGCTCAAGGGCCACGGCCATCGCCAATGCATCTGCGGAGTAGAAGGTATCGTGACCGTAGCGTTGACGACTCGACGCACGGGACTTGGCCGTAATCTGGTCAAAGAAGCGGGCTCTCGGTGTGTTCAGATTCAGCCACTGTTCAACGACGCTGGCCTCAACGCCATGACGGATGGTGGCCTCCCAATCGACAACCTCAATGACTTTGCCCGCCTCTGCCCAACCGCGAAAAACAATCATCGCGGCTTCAGGGTCCACATAGATATTGAACTCTGCGGCAAAGTTGGGTGTGTTGCCCCTGCCAGTCACGGCCCCACCCATATCAACAAATCGCTTGATCTTGTGCGGCAAATCGGGGTCCAAATGCAGCGCGACCGCTATATTGGTCAGCGGTCCAAGTGCAACCAGCGTACATTCACCTGGATTTTCGTTGACCATGCGCACGATTGCCAACGCAGCATGTTCGGCCTCAGCCTGTCGTCTTTGCGGACGCAGCCCCGCATCCCCCAAGCCATCTGCACCGTGCACAAAGGCGGCATCTTCGCCCGGCCATACCAATGGGTGTCCACAGCCAGCATAGACCGGAATGTCCTGCTCAATCACCTCAACCAGCGTTAATGTATTGCGTAGTGTGTGTTCAAGACCGACGTTGCCACCAACAACGGTCAATGCCGCGATTTCCGCGTTGGGGTGTGCCGAGGCCATCAGAATGGCTTGGGCGTCGTCAATGCCAGGATCGGTGTCGATAATAAATTTTTCCATTTAGTTTTTTCCTTATATTGTTGAGTAAGAGAGTTTTGAGACGTGGGGATGGGTCCAATGGTTTGATGGGATGCTATTTTTTGCAAGAAATAGCATCCCATCAAACCATTGGACCCATCTAGCAACCTCGATACGCTCCCTACGTCTTCTCTTACTTTGTTGATTGACTAGAAAAGTATCAACCAGTATCACAGATTGGTTATCTGTGACGCAGGTAGCCAACCTGCAATACTTTCCTTTATTGACTAGGAAAGTATCAGCCAGTATCACAGATTGGTTATCTGTGACGCAGGTAGCCAACCTGCGATACTTTCCTTTGGCCTTGCGCAAACCCGCAAACATACCGATAATAATACCAAAGCTATTAAACCAAACTTCAACACAAATCACAACAGGAGACAACCATGACGACTAATCAAAGACCAAACATCGTATGGATCATGAGCGATCACATGCCCTATGTACATCACAAGCGATTGACGGGCTACCCCACACTGCCAACCTATGACCGCATCGCCGAGGAGGGCATCGCCTTTAACAACGCCTACTCGGTCTGCCCGCTCTGTCAACCCGCCCGCGCCTCCATGCTCACGGGGGCCTATCCACACAAACATGGCATGTTGCTCAACGACGGTCATCTTGGTGTGCGCCGCGACTTTGAGCCAGATGAGCGACTCTTCAATGCCTATCTACATGATGAAGGCTATCGCACTGGCTACTTTGGCAAGTGGCACGCGGGCATCGAGCGCATCGCCAAGGATTATGGCTTTGAGGGCTTTTCCTGCCCCAGTTATGGACACCCCTATTGGTCAGAAGAGTATGAGCAATATCTCGAAGAACAGGGACTCCCTTCTGCCGAAGTGACCATCGAGTGGTGGATTGCCAATCCACAGTGGGCAGGGCGCACCATTCGGCTCTCGGACTTCCCCAAACCCTATGAATTTCCCCATTTGCTCATGGAAAGTTGTGGTGTCCTCAACACACCTGTGGAGACGCATGAAGCCTATTTTCTTGCGCATCTGGCAACGAGTTGGCTGGAAGATGTAGCCGAAAGCGGTGAACCATTCTGTCTCCGTGTTGACCCCTGGGGACCGCATCATCCCTTCTGGGTCGGCGAACCCTTTCTTGACACGGTTGACCCACACGACCTGCCCCAATACCCTTCCTTTGGCAATGAACTGCGACACCGCCCCCAGAGCCACCAAGACCTGCTCGCCAGTCGCAAAGGCTGGAGTACCTGGCGCACATGGGACGAGTTCCGCTGGTTCTTGGCGCGCGGTCATGAGCATTCACACTTGGTCGATGCGGCAATGGGGCAGGTTGTCGAGACACTGGACCGACTGGGGTTGGCCGATAACACGATTGTTATCTACACCGTTGACCATGGCGGGGCGTTGGCGACCAATGGGCTGCTTGTGGATAAGGGCTGGGTGATGAGCGACGAAACTGTGCGTATTCCGCTGGCAATTCGCTGGCCGGACCATATTAGGCCGGGGTCACAGACCGATGCGCTGGTGACAAATATGGATTTGGTGGCAACCACGCTCGACGCCGCCCAAGCTGCATCACCCGACGATATGGACAGCCGTAGCCTGTTGGATTTGGTGCAGCGGCCTGATGACACTGAGTGGCGGGAAGATCTCATGATTCAGCATCACGGCCACTATAGTCAGCTACGCATCCAACGCCAGATTCGCTATGGACAGTACAAATATAATGCGCATTTGGATGACTTAGATGAACTCTATGACTTAACACAAGACCCCTATGAGTTGGATAATTTGATTGATCATCCCGATATGCAGAGTGTGTTGGCCGACATGCGTCAACGCTTGAAACGACAGATGGAGATGCATGGGGATGATGCGCCGGAAGCGTTGCGGTTATTGCGGGAATGCGGGTTATAAAATGTTAATGGTTTAGCAAAAACGGAACAGCTTTGCTACCCACCCTCATGCTATACTCGTGACATGACAGCAATACAAACATGTCAACCAAGGCATCAGCAGCAGCATCAGCAGCAATATCAACCTGGCACAGACCAAGCCTATCGGCAGCGTATCCAAGTCGTACTCGACTACATTGAGGAACACTTGGATGATGCATTCACCGATAGCCTCTGTCTGGATCAGTTGGCTGACCTTGCAGGGTTTTCTATCTATCACTTTCATCGTATCTTTCGGGCGTATGTGGGCATTCCATTGGCAGCGTACATCCGGCGTCTACGCTTTGATCGGGCGGCTCGTCATCTGCTGGAGACAGACTGGGGCGTCATCGACATTGCGTTGGAGGCGGGGTATGGCACACACTCATCGTTTACCAAGGCGTTTCGACAGCAGTTTGGCGTGACACCATCGCAGTTTCGGGCCATGAGCCGTCAGGTAAATCATATGGGGGATCGTTCTGCCGATAGGTATGTTCAACGTACGCCGAATCTATTTGAAGCACAGGAGGCTTTCATGTCACAGAGTACAATTACAGCAGAGATTGTTACATTACCAGATACACGGGTTCTTTACACCAGAGCCACAGAAGTTATGAATGGGAATGCATTCCAAAGTGCCAACGAGCAAGCCTTTGGTCAACTCATGCAGTTTATGCAGGCCAATGACCTTCAGTTTGGCAAGTGGCGTCAGATTGTGGCCGTCTATCCAGAAGATGTTCAGAGTGGTCAGGAGTCTATCTTTGATGCGGGGCTGATCTTCAACGATACGTTTGATACGACGTCGCTTGGAGATGTTGAGGCTGGCGGTATGAACTGGCATACATTGCCGAGTGGTCGTTGGGCGAAGTTTGTCCACAAGGGGCCATACAGTACACTTTGGCAAACATGGAACGCCATTTATCGTGATTGGTTGCCAAGTAGCGGTGAAACATTACGTAGTGCGGCAGGTTGGGAAGATTATGTCAATGACCCTAGTGAGACACCACCAGAGGAGCTATTGTCTGAGTTGTATATAGCGATTGAGTAGTGGTTGAAGAGTTGAAGGGTTGAAGGTGACTCTGCAACAGTTGTTTTCAACACCGAAATCGCAGAGGCGTTACCTGTTGAGATGGAGGCTATCACACTAAATGCAGAGATGGGTGCCGCCAATCTGGAAACAGGTGAAGTGTATCAGGTTGATTTGACATCCGAAGTTGCTGTTGTGCAGACACCAACAAGTCTAGCAGAGACGGATGAACCGGAGCAGATACGCCACATCTTCATACCGTTTATCGCGCACTAAACAATTAATTCTTGACTCATGACTGATTTGTAGGTCACGCTCGTAGCGTGGCAACGTTACAATTGACTCGTTGACAACAAAAAGGAGATGGTGGTGACACAGATTGCTAATCTGTGTCACCACCATCTCCTTTTTGATTTCTTTGTTGAGTCGTTGGCTCTCATTCTACGGATGAGGTTTCATCACAAGTTGTCGTCAAAATTCAAATGGGAGTGGTATAAATTTCCTAATAAGGCTAGGTCATTCTACAGAATAAAATACCAACGATTGTCTGGTTACGAGCCAAGCAATGGTTGGTATTTTATTCTGTGGAATGACCTATTCCATAGATTTGCAGTATATACGTTAATAGGACAGACAATTATGCGTACCTTTGATCAACAACAGCAACAATCTCAACAACAAACCAGTATAGTAGGAAGTGTGGCGGAGAATACAAAAAACCATTCTAAAGCGAGCAAGGAGATACAAGTAGGCCACATTACAGATAGTCATACGGTGGCAATAGGCGAGAACATCAGCGTCATCTATCAGGGCATCATCCCAAGGCAAGTGGACGAGACACGCTTGGCAGATGCACTGGCACGGTTGGCGCAACTGCCCACCGACGACATCCCTACACCTGCACCGCCACCCAACGGATCGCGCCTAATCTACCGCGTCAATCACCACTTTGTGGGACGTGAGCAGGAATTACAGGCACTTGCCCAATATTTCAAGGACGGCGCAACGGCAGTAGTGGCCGAGGCAGCAATGACCGAAGCAGCGATGCAGACTGGCAGGAGTGAGATGGCAATCACAACAGGGCTGGGTGGCATTGGCAAGACACAACTGGCCGCGACCTTTGCACATCACTATGGGCAATATTTTGCGGGTGGTGTCTATTGGGTGAGCCTGGCTGATGCCCAGTCAGTGATGAGCGAGATTGCGCTCTGTGGGCAGCAGATGGCAGCGGTGGAGCCAACCATGCAGGTCGATTTTGCTACACAAAGTTTAGAAGCGCAGGTGCAGCAAGTGTTGGCATTGTGGCAGAGTCCATTGCCCCGTCTGCTTATCTTTGATAACTGTGAGGACGCCGACCTCTTGGCGCAGTGGCATCCACCCACTGGTGGCTGTCGAGTGCTGGTGACAAGTCGCCGTCAGCGATGGAGCCGTGCGCGGGGTATGTATACGATGCCCTTGACCACGCTAACGCGTGAACAGAGTGTGGCCTTGTTGTTGAAGTTCCGACCAGACCTCAACGTAGGGGCGGGGCTTGCCTCCGACCAAATCAACACACTCAACGACATTGCTGCCGGGCTTGGCGATCTCCCCCTTGCCCTCCATCTTGCAGGCAGCTATCTCGAAGCCTATGAATATGACATCACACCAGAAGACTATCTTGCCGAACTACGCAGCCCCCATCTACTTGAGCATGAATCGCTCCAAGACAATGAGGATGGCTTTTCGCCCACTGGTCATGACGCCCATGTTGCCCAGACCTTTGCTCTCAGCATCCAGCGGCTCAATCCGGATGACGTTATCGACGCCCTATCACTCGATCTCCTTGCCCGTGCCGCTCACTTTGCGCCTGGCGAGCCAATTCCGCGCACCTTGTTGTTGGCAACACTGCGCACAGATGCCGACAAAACACAACTCAGTCGCGCCCTTCGCCGTCTCAGTGGGTTGGGGTTGCTTGCTGAAACGGATGCGGGAGCATTGGTGGTGCATCGTTTGGTTATGTACTTTGTGCATGGGTTGAAGCTTGCTCCATATGCACTGGCTACTGTCGAGGAGGTGCTTGCCGCCGAAGCCGAGCCAATCAACGAAGGGGGCGACCCAACACCACTGATGGCATGGCAACCCCACCTACGTCATGCCGTTGCACAGGCAGGTGAGCGGAAGGATGCACGGGCAGCCGCGCTGTATTACCAGTTTGGTGCCCATCTCTATATGGTAGGGGCATACCCACAAGCAATCCACTACACAGAGCGTTCCTTGACAATCCGGTGTGATGTCTTGGGAGAAAAACATGCAGAGACTGCCAAAAGTCTTCATAATCTTGGGTTATTTTCAATAGAGAAGGGTGAGTATGATACGTCCCAATCATACTTAGAACAGGCATTATCCATTATGCGTAAGGGGCTGGGGGAGATGAACAAAGAGACAGCAATTTGTCTCAGCAGTATTAGCAGTTTGCATTGGCGCAAAGGTGAGTATGAGGTTGCACGGCGGTACCTTGAGCAGGCATTGTTCATTATGCGTGAGGTGTTGGGAGAGATGCGCAAAGAGACGGCGGTTTGTCTCAACAATCTCGGCAGTTTGCATTGGATGAAAGGGGAATACGAGGTCGCACAACCATACTTTGAGCAGGCATTATCCATTATGCGTGAGGTTCTGGGGGAGATGCATCCTCTGACGGCTCAACCACTATACCATCTTGGGTTAATACATCGGGGAAGGCGAGCGTACGAGGCGGCGCAACCCTATTTTGAGCAGACATTGTCCATCTGGCGTGGTGTGTACGGTGGGAGGCACCCTCGTACTGCAATCTGTATGGATGAGTATGGCATGTTATTACAAGATTTGAAGCAATATGAGCGGGCAAAAACATACTGCGAGCAGGCATTAACGATTCGGCTAGAGGTGTTAGGTGAGGAGCATGACCAGACCGCCCTCAGTTTTAGTCATCTCGGTATCATTTACAGAGAGGCGGGTGCGTATGACAAAGCATTGCTCTATTCTGAAAAGGCATTCGTTATTGTACAAGAAGTATTTGGTAAAAAGCATCCTCACACAGCAAGTAGCCTGTGTAGTATCGGGCGAATCAAAACTGCAATGCAACAGTACGATCAAGCGCAACCATATTATGAACAGGCTTTGTCAACTCAGCTGGAGGTGTTAGGTGAGAAACACCCACACACCGCTTTCACACGTCACAGTCTGGGTGTGCTGTTTGATAAAACTGAACAGTTCGACGAGGCCATAACACATTTTGAACAGGCATTGGCGATCCGTGAAGCAGTGCTAGGGGTGGATCATCCTGATACACAGGGGACACGGCGTCATTTGGATGACGTGCGAGGGAAGGGTAGCTACATATGCTATCAAATAGAAAAAAACTAAAGAGGACACACTATGCAAACAACTTTAAAAACAGTACGCTGGCTATGGTTTTGTATCAGCGTCACCGCGATTCTTGTGGTCACAGCGTTGATCTGGGCAGCACAACCTGTCCATAGTTATGCATGGGGCTTTGGTCTGTTGAACACGAATGACACAACGCAGCCTACCAATGTACGGGATGCAACGCAGCCCACTCATATACCCAATGATGTCTTTGATGAAAATAATGTTGAGGGCGACAGATTGAGGATACGTCCTGATATATATCAACCAGATTTTATTTGCACAACATTCGGTGACACAAGACAAAAGACAATCACTCGCACATTTGGCATCGAACCGACGCTGCCAGAATTGACAATCGATGATCCAATCGTGGATGAGGATGCGGGTTGGTTGACCTTTACAATTACAGCATCGAAGCCAAATACCGCAGAAGAGATGCATGTGGACTATATAACTAGTTCTGGTAGTGCTAGTGCTGGCAGCGATTTCGAAAATGTTATGGGTACAGTGATTTTTCCAACAGGCTGTATAACCTGCCAAGTTTGTGTTCCGGTTATCGATGATCTTCTGTATGAAGATATCGAAACGATGTCACTCCACCTAAGCAACCCTGTCAACAGTACCTTAGGGGATAGAGTTGGAACGGGTACGATTAGGGACAATGACACACCCACATTGTCGGTCGTGGACAATGACACACCCGCTTTGTCGGTCGTGGACAATGACACACCCACATTGTCGGTCGTGGACAATGACACACCCACATTGTCGGTCGTGGACAATGACACACCCGCTTTGTCGGTCGTGGACAATGACACACCCACATTGTCGATTAGCGATACAGCGGCAAATGAAACGAATGGTTCAATAACCTTTGACATCCAACTTTCAGCACCATTGGGTCATGATGTGACCGTCAACTATGTGACCATGAGCGGCACTGCGATAGCTGGAG
Organism: Chloroflexota bacterium; assembly: GCA_039029935.1. Classification (GTDB taxonomy): domain Bacteria; phylum Chloroflexota; class Anaerolineae; order Caldilineales; family Caldilineaceae. Next base: position 11,305 of record JBCCFC010000027.1, on the reverse strand, counting down.
AACATTACAAAGCGCAATGTGATACGGCGACAATTGTGGCTGGCGCAACTGGTACCACTATCACTATACTCATTGAAAACTTACTTATTCAGCAGGGCAATCGCCGTTTTGAGTTGGTGATTAGTAATACACTCGGTGTAAACATTGTCCGTAATAGAGCTGAGGGTACAATTATTGACAACAATCCCTCAACTGTGACACTTACCAATACGCCAACACACACACACACTATGACACCCACTATGACACCCACTATGACACCTACCAGTACGCCAACACAGACACCTACTATGACACCTACTATGACACCTACCAATACGCCAACACAGACGCCTACTATGACACCTATCAGTACGCCAACACAGATACCTACTGTGACACCTACCAATACGCCAACACAGACACCAACATCAACACTGCCCACATCAACACCGACTGCGACTGTCACCCCAACACCAATCTGTAACAGCGCATCCCCCGTCTCACCAAGTATCATCCGTGCTGGGTTTGACGACATTCATTTGCGCTGGAACGCACCATTGGTTGGCAATCGCTATGAGATTTGGCGCAGTGAATCGGCCTACTTTACGCCGGAAGATTCACACCCATCCACAGAACGTATTGGTACAATCAACGACAGCAATGTCGACGACGAATCCTTTAGTTATTTTGATTTTAACAGCGGGCTCGCCAACCCAGACGTTAATCACATCTATCAAATCCGCACAATTGCCACTTGTAATGGTAACGATACAACGGCAGATTCGATTCGGTTGGGTGAGTTTGATTATTTGCTACACGAAACAGGTTCATCTGACTTTAGTTGGGTGGGCTTGCCCTTGATTGTGGAAGGGATCACAAATACAGAAACGCTTATAAAGCATATAGAGAGCAACATCAGTCAAGAGGGCAAGGAGATTTCACCCATTATCAACGCCATCGACCGCTGGAACAATGTCAGCCAGAGTTATGACAGCTATCTGCCCAGTTTGCCCTTCTTGGGTGACATCAATGTCAACATCAGTGGGGTCTATCGTGTCAGCGTAGACTTGCCCAGCGCACCGCCCCAACAGGCGGTATGGTCTCTGGTGGGGCGCGTCCCCGATGCTAACGTATTTGAGCCAATGCTCTATGCCACAGATGGAACCGACTTTACCTGGGTAATGACACCCCTAGATAAACCCAACCTGCTGTCTGGCGCGGCCCTCCATGCTGATGCCTCTAGCAATTTGCCAAGTATTAGTTTAAGCAGCATTGAAAAGTGGAATCATAGAGGCCAAGCTTATGATTCCTATCTGCCGACCTTCCCCGCGTTGGGTGATATCGAGATTCGGCCGGGGATGCCTATACGCTTAACGTTGAATGGGGGAACGGTGGTTTGGCGATAGTTGATGGTTCGTGAGTTGGTGTGACGGTGGACCCAGAGTTCTCCTGCGTATCTTTTAATTTGCCATTCATTGGTATTACCCAATCATGCGCTTCAACATCTGCAAGCATTGAATTTGGCGACATTACAAACACTACAATCATTAATCGCAACGAGTCCTGATATAGATGCTTGGACGGCACAAATAAAATAACAAAAAGTCCATAATGCCATGCCTATCAGGGATGTGCTATCTATCTAGCCAGGAGAAAACACGTATTGCCCGTGACTTCAGTACAAGTGTCGTCGTTGGTATATCACTCCGTGTATCCACAACATACAACCCACGATGGCTTGTGTACCCGAAATAGGTGCTATCGGCTGGTGCAAACTCGCCATACATCATGATGGCAGGGGGCGCATCGGCATCAACCTGTTCAATCGTGGGTTCATCGCTATGTGTATCGGCATGATTCTTCACCGCAATACGCCACCAATCACCAAGAACATTATGGTTGCCATGTGCATAAACGGTTTTGACGCCTAGTAACCGCTCAAGCCAAGAACTGGCCGTTGGGTCACGGGGGACAGAGAAGTATACCCATGCACCGTCTGGCGAAAAGACAGGCAAGTCCAAATCATAAAATTTATCTTCCGCGACCAATGTTTGTGGATTTCCACCATCTGCATCCGCAATGACCAGTGACCGTACCTGTGTCTCTGGGTTGATGGCAAGGTAGACCAGTCGTGTGCCATCCGGCGAAAGTTGCGGCCAGAGTCCATTGGTGGCGATATGTTCGGTGGTCTGTGTTTCGGTATGATAGCGTTCGATGCTCAGTGTCAATGGCTCTGCATCAGGGACATAGCGGATGTAGTAGATAAAACGGCCGTCTGGCGACCACACAGGATCATAATACAAAATGCCAACTTCGGTTGGACTAACCAGCATTTCCTCTTGACGCTTCACCGTGTCGTCCATTGTTTCATCCATGTCATTTGTGATATCTAAAAGATAAATTTCGCTATGATCATAGGTGACGTTGCCATCCGCGTCAGGTCCGGTATAGGACATCACCACCTGTGCCCCATCGGGCGAGGTGTCAAGCTGATAGACCAACGCGCCCTTGGGGATGGTGAAAAGTGTTGACAGCGTTTGTGTAGCAAAGTGAAAACGGGCGATGCGGTGATTGGGATAGCCACGCTGCTCGATAAAGACAATGCTGCCGGGCAGGTGTGCGGTTGGCTCAGCAATTTTGAGGTCAAGCGAAAAGTTCGTTGAGGAAGATGCCTGCGTTGTACGGGTCGGATTAGGTACAGGTGTTACGGTGGATGGGGTGAGTCGGTCCAACGTGGGTGTCTGCATCGCTTTTTGCGGGGGTTGCTGACAACTACTGCTTACGAGGCTCCATATGAGTATAATGCCAGCAAGCTGTATCAAATTCGCTTTTTTTAGGAAGTCCATTTATGTGTCTCTCGGTTAAGCATACTGGATTCCTGCCTTCACAGGAATGACAAGCAAAACCTGTAAGCATCGTGTTGCCAAAGGTTTGGTTGTGCTTGTTCAGCAATGAGTAACTATTTTGGTGTCGAATGAGTCAACTAAGATAACGCAACCAATCATAACGAAAATTTGGTGTCTAGGCAATTACGCGGTGAAAATGAATACATATGCCATAACCTAACGAGAAGCGTCAGCTAGCCCACTGTCATTTGTCGCTCTGGCAGAGATAGTCTATGTATATCCATAAGACAATCTACAGAATTGTAAGGAATTTGCGAATCTCAAACAGGACATCGGGCGTTATAGACAATAGCAAACAGTTGCAATCCAGCAAAAAAAATATCTATGAAAACAATCATCACAAAGACAACATCTTATCTTCACCAATTTATCAACCCCAATTCCTATGAAAACCTGCAAAATAACCGTCGGGCCAGCATTTTGAGCACGGTACTTTGGCTATTCATTTTGTGGCAGTCGATGCGTATTGTCTTCAATCTGATTTCGCCCAATGATGTGGACATTAATACCAATATTTTCTTTCGCATTCCTGCCCTGCTCATCAATTGTTTTGTGCTGTTTATTCTGCTCAAAGGGCGTCTTCAACAGGCGATTTCAACGTTCACCATTGGCTTTTGGCTGATTTCGACCAATCTGGCAATCCAATATGAATCCAATGTTGAGTTTCCGGTTGTCATTGACTATGTTCTATATCTTTTTCTGATCGGTACATTGGGAACAAACCGACAAATTCTGCTTGCGAGCGGATTAACGTTGGTGTCAAACCTGCTATTGGGGCTCTATTTTAGCGAAACCTCGCTGACCGCCCAACTTGTGCTCCAAGGATTTTACATCATCACCATTTTATTGGTCTATCACATCAACCAAACGCTCACGGAGTTAATTTCGACCTTGGAGGAGACAAATCGACGGCTCCAGGCAGAAATTGAACATAGCAAAGAGACAGAGGAAACACGCAGGCAATCACAACAAAAGCTACACGACTATGTGACAGACCTAAGTCGACTTCATCGGATTACCACCGATTTAACCACATCGTTTAATGAAAAGGTCTGTGAAATTTTAGACCTCTGTGTCCGACGGCTCAATCTCCCTTTGGCAATTTTTACGAGTATTGAGGGCGATGTTCTGCAAATCGAAGAAATTCTTGCCAAAGATTATCCGCTTCAACCGGGGGATGAGCTGGAGCTAGCCCAGACCTATTCGGCGATTACATTGCAGGAGGACAAAGGCGCCGATTCCGAGCATATTGTCGCTATTGAGCATATGAGCAACTCGTGTTATGCCACTCATCCCGCCCATCAGGAAAATAAAGCGGAAGCCTATGTGGGAACGGTGGTGCATGTGGGTGGCAAGATATATGGGACCATCACATTTTCCAGCCCGTATCCTCGTCCAGAACCATTTAGCGAGGCGGATAAGGAAGTGATCAAATTAGCCGCACAGTGGATTGGCTATAAATTGGAACGCCAATTGGCGCAGACACAGCTAGAAGCTTCTTTACAGGAGAAAGAAGTGCTGGTCCATGAGATTCACCACAGAGTAAAAAATAATCTTCAAGTCATTTCAAGCATGTTACGTCTACAGACACGGCGGATTCAAACCAATGCAACAAACAGTGTGCCTATCAACGGTGTGCCTGTCAACGGTGTGCCTGTCAACGGTGTGCCTGTCAACAATACGACTATAGATAGCACTGCCACAGGGGCTGTCGCAGGAACTGTCTCTGAAATCCTGCGCGAAAGCCAAAACCGGATTCTATCGTTAGCCTTGGTGCATGAGCAACTGTATCAAACCAAAGACCTCGCCACCATCAATTTTGCCAAATATATCCGTACACTGGTCACAGAATTGCATCTAACCTATACACAAATTGCGCCGCGAGTCCGTCTTCATTTAGAATTATCTGAACTATTGCTGGATATCCAATCAGCCATCTCTTGTGGGCTAATTGTAAGTGAGTTGGTGTCTAATGCCTTCAAATATGGATTTACCAACGGTCAGGCAGGGACGTTAACCATTGCTTGTGGCACACGGTTAGCAGATCAGGCAGAGTTTGTCGAGTCCGATCAGGCGGCAATCGCGGAGTTGAGCGTCAGCGATGATGGTAGTGGTATCCCAGAGCATATTCCATTCCCCAACCCAGATTCACTCGGCTTATATTTGGTGAGCCTGTTTACAAAGCAACTGAATGGCAATGTCCAGCTTGTCCGCAACCAAGGCACATCCTTTACCATTACGTTCCCGCTTGAACGAACACAGTTGGAGTAATCGGTATTCAGTGGGTCAGTATTCAGTGGGTCAGTATTCAGTGGGTCAGTATTCAGTGGGTCAGTACGATAGAACCGACTACTGATCTACCGACCTACCGACCTACCGACCCACCGACCCACCGACGACCGACTTACCATTTAAGTATACACCAATGATAATAATAAGGCAGACATGACACGAATTCTTGTAGTTGAAGATGAAATTATGGTGGCTGTGGATATCAGCGAAACCCTCAAATCCTGGGGATATACGGTCGTTGGGATTGCTGGTACTGGGGAGGAAGCCTTGCATTTTGTGGCTGACTATCATCCACATCTTGTGCTGGTGGACATCTCTTTGGGTGGGTCAATGGATGGCATTCAGTTGGCAGCAGAATTGCGCAAAAAATACGCGGTGCCAGTGGTCTATTTGACAGCCTATTCGGATCAGCAGACAGTTGAACGGCTCAAACGGACAGAACCTTTTGGTTACATCCTCAAGCCATTCCACGAGCGCGTCCTCCAAATTACCATTGAGCTTGCGCTCTATAAACACGCATCTGAGCAGGAAATTGTCAAAAATGAGCAACGGTTGGCAACCACACTGCATTCTATTGGCGACGCCGTGATTACAACCGACGCCGATGGATTAATCGAGTTTGTCAATCCAATTGCAGCACAGCTATTGGACTATACGCAAGATGAAATCAAGGGGCATCCATTATCTGAGATATTTATTGTCATCAATGAAAAGACAGGTGAAACGACAAGCAGCCCGATTCAGCGTGTGTTAACAGAAGGGGTTGTCATTGGGCTTGCCAACCACACACTTCTGGTTAATAAAAATGGTCATCGGATTCCCATCGACAACAGCGCAGCCCCGATTATGGGACATGACAATACAATCTTGGGTGCGGTATTGGTCTTTCGTGATGTCTCAGCGCGCCGTCAAACCGAGATGGTACTCAACCAAATGCAGCGGCTTGACAGTCTAGGCGTCTTGGCAGGGGGCATTGCGCATGACTTTAACAACCTGCTGACGGGGGCCATGTTGCAGATTACACTGCTACAACGCGAACTATCTATGGATAGCTGGGCATATAAACGGACAGAAAAGGCATTTGCGTCATTAGAGAAAGCATCGGAGTTGACCGAACAACTCCTGACCTATGCGGGGGAAGGCTCAGTTGAATTGCAGATGATCGACTTAAATGAAGTGATTCGGCACAGCCATGAGCTATTTACCACTGGATTTGAGCGCGATGGGGTCATCCACTATGAGTTAACCAAGCAGCCTTTAATGGTCGAGGCAGATCGTGTGCAGGTGCAGCAAGTATTGCATAACCTAATTCGCAATGGTTATGAGGCAATTCGCCCAAATCCCGATGGCATCTTACATATATCCACATCCGTCAAACACTTTACCACTGCTGAACTGACCAATTATCTGAGCAAAGAACCATTACAAGCGGGGGGCTATGCCGTTGTCGAGTTAAAAGATAATGGTGTTGGCATGGAAGAGGTAGTGGTTGAACGTATTTTTGAGCCATTTTTTAGCACAAAAGGCAGTGGACGCGGGTTGGGGTTGGCCGCGACCTTGGGCATTATTCAACGCAATGACGGTGGGATATGGGTCCAAACTGAGCCAGATGTCGGGACAACATTTTCGATTGCTTTTCCACGGGTTGAATCCCAAAATAAACCGTTGCATGAATCCCCGTCGCATAGTGACACGAATCAAATGCAGGGGAAAATCCTTGTGGTTGATGACGATTTGTCGGTTTTGGACGCAATGCAAGATTTACTTGAGGCTGAGGGGATTGATGTACTGACGGCTATCAATGGTCGTGAGGCCGTGTCGATTTATGAAGAAAATGCATCGAGCATAGACCTTGTAATACTGGACATCCAGATGCCCATTCTCAATGGTATCGAAGCAATGAAACGTATTTATGAGCTATCTTCTGAACAGAAGATTATTTTGATGTCGGGTTATAGTCATCATATGGCTTCCCCCTATACACCACACGACTATTATGCATTTATCGAGAAACCGTTTGAGGTCAACAGCTTCTTGGCAACCGTTGCAAGTGCGCTGGGGTAGAACGGTGGAGCGGTTGAGCGGTGGAACGGTGGAACGGTGGAACGGTGAAGCGGTTCTAAGATACTGGGTTCACTGCCAACTGCAAACTCTCAACTCTCAACTTTCAACTCTCAACTTTCAACTCTCAACTCTCAACTAATCCAAGTGCCTGCGCGCGCAGAACCGCCTGTGTACGGTCACGTGTTCCCGTTTTTTGCAGGATGTTACTGACATAATTCTTAATCGTCCCCTCGGCCAAATGTAACCGGTTGGCAATCTCAACATTGCTTAAGCCCTGCGCCACAAGCTGTAATATTTCTGATTCACGGTGCGAAAGTGGCTCAATGAGTGGCGGGACGTGTGCTTTTGCTGTACCACCAAAATGGGCCTGCTGTGCATCGGGATTTCCACCCACACGGGCAAGTACTTTTCGCGCCACCGATGGCCCCATCAACGACCCGCCTGCCGCCACAGCGCGCACAGCATTGGCTAACTCCTCACCCGATACATCCTTCAGCATATAGCCCAATGCACCTGACCGAATGCCCTCAAAGATATACGCATCATCATCAAATGTTGTTAGAATGAGGATGCGCGCCTCTGGGTATTGCGCGCATAACTGTCTTGTCGCCTCCACACCATCCATATTGGGCATTCGGACATCCATCAACACAACATCCGGTCTCATCTGTGCATAGAGAGCCAATCCCTCCACCCCATCCGACGCTTCACCGACCACATGAAAGTTGCTTTCAAGCTCCAACAACATCCGCAGACCTTCACGAACCAGTCGTTGGTCATCTACCAGTAATACGTTGATCTTTTCTGACATAACTTTCTCCATCTTTGGCATTCGATATATGAGGCAAGGCCTTCGAGAGGTGAGTACAAACTTTAAAGATACCAGCGAAACTTGATGCTCACCTCCCAAAGGTCAGGCAACTCATGTCGTTTTTTTATTTAGCGGAATATCAAATCGGACAATTGTGCCACCCTCTGTGCGTGGCCCCACAAAGAAGTGGCCGTTGAACTGTTGCGCCCGTTCGCGCAGCCCTGTTAGCCCAAACCGTCCATCCTCAATCGTCGGTGGCATCCCCTGACCATCATCGGCCACCGTCAGGGATATGGTTGGAGGTAGGTCTTGGATCCCATAATGTAGACCGTTCTCATCTGGATTTCTATTTGTATGAATAACACCTGGGCCGTCAGCATAAATCCGGACAGCATCGTGGATAACCAATGAAAGCCATGCTTGCGAGGCGACAGCGTGACGCTGAACATTGGTCAGTGATTCCTGTGCCGCACGGTAGAGTGCCAAGCGATGGGTTGGCGGTAGGTGCGGTATTTCTTGTTCTTGTGGAATCTCCGTATGTATCCGCAATCCCGTCGCTTCTTGAAAGGTATGAACCATTTGCATCAAGTCGGTACGCAGCGTACTTTGTGCAAAAATTTCAGGCGAAACTTGGCTATCGCTATCATTGATGATTGCTGTATCAGACACAGAATCAGACACAGAATCAGACCCTGTATCCGTCTCACGTAAGGTCGAGACGGTTTTCCGCAACTCTGCTAGCGCATCTTTCAACTGTGTCCGCATAGCACCCACAGTCTCGGCAGCGCGGTCCGGTTCAATCGGGATCAGCCGCCGTGCTCCCTCCAGTTGTAGCACGGCAACAGTTAAACGATGCCCCAGCGAGTCGTGCATCTCACGTGCCAACCGATTGCGTTCCTCTGCCACCGCCAACTGTTGCGACTGAGCAGCATACTCCTGCAACTGCTGATGCGCAACCTGTAATTCAGACAAAAGTGTCTGAGTGTGTCGATGGTCTTCATCCGATTTGCGCACCATATAGCCAAAGGCAGCGAAGAGCATATGCCCACCAGCCGCACTCAGCATATTGAGTACCGCATCCAATCCTAGTGCATAGCCAGCCGATGACAGGCTAAAGGCATAGATGGCGACAATCCATGCCGATGCCGTTCTCAACGGCAGAAAAATTGTGATAGACCCGCTAAGGATGAAAAATAAAATCACGACATCTGTACATCTTTCGGGGTTGATAGAAAAAATCAAGGTAGCAATCAGTACCTCGATGAACATATATAGGTGAACATAGAGAGGGGTGCGATGGAAAAAGTATGTAATCGTGATGGTCGCCGCAAAGACAAAGAGCAATGCCATAGCCAGAGATTGCTGTGTGACTGTGTTGGGTAAAAATGAAAAGTGTGGTGGTAGAGGTTGTTGTGGTACAGGTTGTTGTGGTACAGTAGAAAGCTTGAGGAAAAGGGCAATGCCTACGCCAATAATTGTGACGTAGGCCGTTGACATCAGTAGCCAAAATTTACTGGGTCTGTCAATTTGAAATATGTCCATCATAATACGCTATACTCTTCGTAAATTACTGTTCGGTAGGTCAGTGTTCGGTAGGTCAGTGTTCAGTAGGTAGGTATTTTACTACTGACTCACTGACCTACTGACTCACTGAATACTGACTCACTGAACACTGACTTACTGAACACTGACTTACTCAATACCGACACGTTGACGTGAAACCAGCCACCAAGCCAACGCTACTGCCGAAATCAGCAAGCCAAGCGAACCTAATGTCAATGCATCGGGTGCAATCAATGGCTGCCCCCGTAAGGCTTGCCATGTCAGAATCCCAGTCAACCCTAAATAGCCCAGTGAGCCAATCCATACCAGAGCTGTTTGACGATTCTCGGAAAGTTTGCGGTTCTTCCGATTCCGCTGCCCATAACGCCGTTGGATTAGGATACCCATCAATGGGATAATTTGCAAGGCGTGGAGGCCGACAAAATGCGGTATGCGCAAATCGCCCCCTTCGGTACTCCAGCCCGTGATAGGCATTCCGGCTCCACCATCTTCAACGCCAACGCTGTGTGCGCCGACAAGGGTAGGCATTGGGCCGCCTTCTAGAGCTTGCGCAATTTCCTGTTGCTGTGTAACTGTTGGTGCCGTCATCAGCCAAGCAATGCCTGCGCCAATAAAGGTCAACACAAGTGCCCAGCGCAGTGACCATGCAAAGGCTTTGTTGGGCAGTCGCTCAAAGAGCAGCAAGAGTGCAGCGACCAGATTCATCGCCCAAATCACGACAACAAAGGTTCCCATCAGACTAAAGATGGTCATATCAAAGGTTGTTCCAATGTTGAAATGGCTTCGTACACCCCGAAACGCCTGTATCCAAATGCCACCCATCTCGACCAAGAAGCCAATCACTGTACCAGTAATCAGCATATTCACCAGCCACCGTTTCAATCGGTTCTGCGTATCGACAAAGCTAACCATCCACAGCATTGTCAGCGTATAAATCAAAATCGAAATGGCAAATTTGAGCGGTTTCATCCACACAAGCTGTCCTGTCACAATGCGTGTGTCAATAAACAGGAAAGCGAGTGTAACGATGAGGGTAGCTAGGTAGAAGTGCAAATTCCACGCAATAAAGCGATTGCCGTTGGATAGACGGTTTACAAGGGATGTCCAACCATTAAAACCAGTATAGCGGATACCCGATGATTGCATATTCAATGAAGCTGTATTTAGCATAAGAATCCTCCCAGTTGTTGAATTCGTGTTTATCAGTGACCTGTAAATGCGTCCTATAATTGAGTGGATCATAGCAAGGGCGTGGTCATGTTGGCTAGTGTCTGGGGTCATATAAGGAGTCATAGAGATAGTCATGTGCAAGTCATCATGATTGGCTGGTCGGGTCATATTTGTACAAACTTCACAAAACAAATGTCTTACGGTATAATTCCAGCAAGGGAGTGTAACACAGGCTTCCAGCCCGTTGTAGATAGATTGTTAGCGTTACGAGGAAGGATACCAAAATGCTCAAATTTCCATATGCTGTCAGCGAATTTAACTAGTTCTAACGGATTCTGTGGTTGAGATAGGAAATGGACAAAAAGGGAGATAACAGGTAATCTACAGTTCAACAGGACTTTTAAAATTTTGGCTCTTCGTCCATGAGTGGGATCAAGTAGGAGCACCACACTCAGTGAGGATGCGAAGAACAAAATGTCGAAAATTACGATAGCCGTATCCTCGACGCATAATCAGC